>CAXUIV010000250.1:0-7008 GCA_964250875.1 uncultured bacterium | reverse complement strand
CCCCATGCCCCATCTACCTTTCTATGTCAAAGCGAGCGGTATTTCTAGACAAAGACGGTACCTTGAGCGAAGACGTACCGTACAACGTTGATCCGGATCTCATTCAATTAACGCCCGGTGCGGTTGAGGGTTTGCAGTTGCTTCATGCGTCTGGATACGAATTAATCGTGATCACTAATCAGTCTGGCGTAGCGCGGGGCTACTTTCCGGAAGCAGCACTAATGACAGTGGAGGCGCGACTAAGCCAGATGCTGGCAGAATTTGGTGTACCGCTCATGGGATTCTACTACTGTCCTCACCACCCAAACGGTGTGATTCCAGCATTGTCAATTGCTTGTGACTGCCGCAAGCCAGCACCAGGTCTACTACTGCGTGCCGCAGCCGAGCGCAACATTGACTTGGCACAGTCCTGGTTCATCGGTGACATTCTAAACGACGTGGAGGCTGGTCGTCGCGCTGGGTGCAGAACAATCCTGATTGACAATGGCAATGAGACTGAATGGCAGATGTCTCCGCAGCGAATACCGCACTACAAAGTCGCTGACTTAGCTGAAGCAGCGCGGGTGATTGCAGCTTTTGACAATGCACAAGGCAGGCAAAGGGGCAAAGGGCAAAGGGCAAAGGGCAAGGGGCAAAGGGCAGAGGATTTACATATATATTCTGCCCCCTTAGCACTCAGCAGTCAGCACTCAGCACTCCCTACTGATGGAGGATGCCGATGAATACTGACTTCGTGAAGCTTCTAGAGGCGATCGCTGGTCTTAAAGTTGTTGTCATCGGCGAAGCAATGCTGGATTGCTATCTTCAAGGGTTTAGCGATCGGCTTTGTCAAGAAGCCCCGGTGCCGGTAGTTACAGTGACCGACCAGAAACGGGTTCCTGGCGGTGCGGCGAATACAGCCGTTAATGTCCATAGCCTTGGCGGTCACGTAACTTTTTTTTCGGTCATTGGCGATGATTGGGAGGGCGCACTTCTCCGGCAATCGCTGCAAGAGTGTGGCGTCTCGACGGCTCACGTCCTGACTCATCCCGGCAGACGCACACTTGCCAAGCAACGGGTAATGGCGGCGGATCAGATGCTGGTGAGGTTTGACCAGGGTAGTACTGCTGCAATTGACCCGGAAACTGAGCAGGTGCTAATAGATCAACTGGAAAACTGTTTCTTAGACTGTGATGCTGTGATTGTGTCTGACTACGGCTACGGCATCTTGACCGAGAGGATAATTAGAGCGATCGCCAAACTCCAGCACTCATCGCCCCGCATTCTGGTTGTTGATTCTAAGCACCTAACTGCGTACCGCCACGTTGGCGTCACGGCAGTCAAACCCAACTACGAAGAGGTTGTAAAGTTACTCGGTATAGAGGCATTGCCTAAAACCTCTTCTGACCACCGTGCGGCTCAAATTGCCCCACATGGGGACACCCTGCTCGACCTCACTCGTGCCCAGATCGCCACCGTCACGCTAGATCAGGAGGGGGCAATCATCTTTGAACGGACTTCTCAAGGAACTAAGCTTGAGTTTTGTCCACCCCGCCGCCGATCGAAAGCAGCAATCCACTCGCAGGCGATCGGTGCGGGTGATACGTTCGTGAGTGCCCTGACTCTTGCCCTTGCTGCTGGTGCCCCGACAACTGTTGCCGCAGATCTAGCGTCAGTTGCCGCAGCTGTAGTTGTGGGTCAAGCAGGTACTACAGCTTGCTCGATTGAAAAGTTACGAGAGTTCCTTTACTCAGATGCGAGAGAAAAATCTTCTTCTCTCCCCCTCTCCCTTACTCACAAATACGTACCTACATCTAAACAACTCGTTTCCCTCCTGGCTGACTATCGGACCTCTAGACGCCGCATCGTCTTTACAAACGGGTGCTTTGACATTCTGCACGCTGGACATGTTTCCTATCTCAATCGCGCTCGGTCTTTAGGAGATATTCTTATTATTGGCGTCAATTCAGACGAAAGCGTCAGTCGCCTTAAAGGGCCAAGTCGCCCAATTAATTCCTTAGAAGACCGCATCCAAGTTTTAGCTGGACTGAGTTGTGTTGACCATCTTATCGCTTTTGACGACGACACTCCGATCAACCTCATTCAAATAGTTCGCCCTGATTTCTACGTCAAAGGCGGTGACTATACCAGAGAGACATTGCCAGAGGCGTCGGTGGTAGAACAACTGGGTGGTGTTGTTGAAATTCTACCGTTTGTGGAAAACCGTTCTACTACTCGTATTATTGAGCGTATTTGTAAAGCACATTTGAAATGACAATCAAATAAATTATCAGAACTCCAAGCGGAAATTGCTTCAAAGAGCTAACCTGACACTGGATAAGTCCGATGCTGATTCGTTTCCACTCGGCGTATAATCGCCTGACGATAGGTATCGACGACGTGGTTGGGAAGAAAATCACCATTTTGAGACAGAAACGACCACTCTTCGCCAGTGTGAACGTATGTGCCACCCGGCGACTGAATCGGTGGCAGCAATGGCACAATATCTGCGAGGTTAACGATTCGATAATGATTGGGAACAGATTGAGCGTGAATCCGAGCAAATGCCGGATCTCCCACTCGCGCTCCGGCATAGGTGTAGAGTTGAATCTGCGGTTTAAGTGCCGGAACGTTGAATGCTAGGTCAATGGACGCCAGCACCGCCAGCGCCGACCCTAAACTATGCCCCGTAATATAGCAAGGCACAGATGGATCCAATTGCTTCGCCACATCGCGAGGAATTGGATTGATAATGCTTTTATAATTGGCGACGAACCCGCGATGCACTTTGCCTAACGATTCTCCACCTGTCGGGTTGTGATATTCTTGCTGGCGGGCGTAGAAGTTATACAGCCACTCGGTATTGCGCTGAGTGCCGCGAAACACTATGATATTTCTGGTTTTCGAGACGAGTACGAAGCCTAAATAAACTTGCGTCAGCTGTCTTAGCTGCACTGCTTCTTTCACAGTTTGCCCGACCGTGTCTTGGGCTTCATTCGCCTGCTGCTCTATCGGATCTTGCGTGTTGTTCTGGGCACTCGTGGGCACATCGACCTCAAGCGTATCTTCCACTACGGCTTCATGCCCTTTGAACGACGCCAGCTGAGTGTAGCCATCAAGTTCTCGGAAATAGGCAGGCAGCAACCGAATCGAGCCGTCATAGGTTGGAATTGTTTTGCCGGTTAAATACTGCTGCGTCGCGAGTTTGCTGCATTGAATCAACAGATTCGACATCTCTCGGCTGTAAGAGATGGTGGGGCGTGGTTGCTTCAGTGAGGCTTGAATTGCAAGACCCGCATTGATTTTTTTAGCGTCTGCTTCAAACGTTTTTTGCAACAGGCGAGTTGGGTCGCTGGCGTTCTGCGCCAGTATTTCGGCGCTACGGGCCTGTGCGGTGCGGCGAGTGGCATACTCGTTGCCGACTGTCGTCACGATACCCGCCGCCACTCCTCCCAGCAAAAGTTGTCGTCGTCTAAGTTTCATACTCACCTCCCTCCTGTTCGTTGCCACTGGCGTAAAACTGATTAACTGTCTGACCCATGCTCCAAGCCAGGGTAAACAGGGCAGCAGCAATCGCTAAGCCCTTTAAATAGGGGACAAATACCCCAAACCCCACAAATGTCAGCCAAGCCATGAATGCCACCGCCAAGGCACCCAGACCTCCAAAAAATACGCCAGCGATCGCCAGTATGTCTTGCCCTTTGCGAAAACGCCACAGTTTGCCAATATCCCAGATCATTTTGACGCCCAAAACCGCTGCCAGCAATAGCTTGAGCGTAAACAATCGCGGGATTGGAATCAGCCCTAAAATCGATGTGCCCAGCGCATAGTCTAGAATCAAACTCCGCACTCGGTTCTCTCGCCGCTTCCTCCGTTGAGACACGACCATGGATTCGGGCGTTGGGTCTGAGTTTGAGGCAGATGGAACTGGGTCATTGGAGTCTGGACTAGAGGAAGGTGTGGGCATCGACTTCGGTTCCTGTAACACTGTGCGCGGTGATCACTGCATCGAAGAACAGTCTGATTGCGCCCCTAATTATGATATATCGCTTAAACCCATTCACGCTGACTTAGCGTTGTGGTCTTCCTGATTCAAAAGCATCCTTGCTTAGCGTGCAGCAGTGGTAGATAACACTTAAAACTGCTGTTTGTAAGCTACTCCACTTCATTTCAGCAAAGATTCGTAGTCGTCATGAACACCAATCCAAAACCAGTAATAATCGTCACCTTTCTTCAGCGCCAATGCTCGATGACCACCACTAATGCGTGCAGACCACAGGTTTTTACCTACTTTTTTGAAATGTAGAGAAGGATGTAGCGGGTTTTCTTGCCAAAGCTGGTATACTTCTTGAGCTTGTTCCTTCATGTCCGGTGCTAACTCTGCATATGCTTCCCAAAAGTCAATCGTTGCGAAAGACTTCATTAAGATCTCTCACTCTGTTAGCTGCAATATTAGCCTCTGCTTTAGCAAGTAGCTTGTCTAGCTTTCCTGATGCTACATCCGCTTGAAGTTGTTGATCCCACATCTCATCTAGATACTCTTGCAACCAAATTGAGAGTTGGAGAACATCACCCTCTGGTAGTTGTTTGATAGCGGCTTCAATTTCTAGCAGGGTAGTCATAGAAAAACTCATGTTTGAGATTGACCTAATAATAGCGCAGATAAATTTGACTCTAAATAATTCCCGGTTTTTGAATCAGTAATCTCTACCCACTGGCAAAGTTTATGTGCGGAGATGGGATTAACGCCTTCCTGACATTGCAGCTATCGGTGCCGTCAGGTAGGGTAAGGCAAGAAACGTCAGTAAGGAAATGAGCATGACAGTGTACGACTGGAAATCTGTTGAAAACATTTTATGTATCCGTCTGGACACAATTGGCGATGTCTTAATGACTACACCAGCAATTCGGGCATTGAAAGAATCACATTCCGGTCGTCGAATTACGCTGCTAACTTCCTCTGCCGGTGCGGCAACTGCGTCACTAGTTCCAGAAGTGGATGAAGTTATGGTTTATAACGCCCCTTGGTTAAAAGCAACTTCTCCGCGAACTAACAGCCGTCCTGAGTACGAAATGGTAGAACAGTTGCGGCGTCTAGAGTTCGATGCCGCTGTCATTTTTACCGTGTATAGTCAGAATCCACTGCCGTCTGCTTTTATGTGTTATCTAGCAGACATTCCCCTGCGGCTAGCTCATTGCCACGAAAATCCTTACCAGCTGCTGACTCATTGGGTAAAAGACCCAGAACCAGACCAATACATTCACCATGAAGTCCGCCGTCAGCTAGACTTGGTTGCTACAGTTGGCTGCAAGACGTTAGATGAGCGTTTGTCATTGCTTGTTTCTGAAAAAGCCTGTAGCCAAGTTGAACACATCCTCCAAAAGTTAGATCTGCATGCAGTAAACGGGAATTTAAAAGCATCGCATCCAGCACCTCCCTGGATAATTATGCACCCAGGAGCTACGGCTCCATCGCGACGCTACCCACCAGAGGGGTTTGCTGAGGTTGCCCGACGCTTGATCCTAGATATGGGCATCCAGGTTATCTTTACTGGCACAGAGACAGAACGAGAGTTAATTGAGGGTATTCAGACGGCGATAGGAGTTCCTTCCCATTCCCTCGTGGGTTGCCTCAACTTGGATGAACTGGCGGCACTCATTGCGCTCGCCCCCCTCCTGATTGCCAACAACACTGGTCCCGTCCACATCGCTGCCGCCGTAGGGACGCCAGTTATCGATCTCTATGCCCTTACCAACCCCCAACACACTCCTTGGAACGTCCCCCACCGCGTCCTATCTCACGACGTCCCTTGCAAGTACTGCTACAAAAGCATCTGTCCGGAGGGGCACCATAACTGCCTGCGCCTTGTAACGCCAGAGTCTGTTGTGCATGCAGCTTGTGAATTGATGAGTGAGAAGTCAGTCGTCCATCAATAAACGTAGCTAAGCTAGAGGTCTGAGTCGCAATAAGCTACTGACATGGTATCGATTCCTATCACCTTGGAACAACTCATTGTTGCTGTGCAACAATTGCAACCAGATGAGCGGGCACAGCTTGCCAAAGCCTTGGTTCGAGCAGGATTACGCTCAGATTTGACGGCTTTAATTCAAGAACTCTATGCCCAACCGCCTGTTGATGACATTACAGACGATGACATCATGGCTGAAATTAAGGCTGTACGTCAGCAATCCCAGCAAGCGTGACGTTCCGAGTCGTCATTGACCCCAACATCTGGATTCGCATTCTGTTGAGAGGGCGAGTGACATTGCCTATTTTGGCAGCATTTAATGAGGACAAATTCCAGTTGGTGAATGAGTCAACCCCTCATGGATGAACTCCATACCGTTTGGAATCGCCCCCGGTTAAGAGGACAAATTGACACCGAGCAAGCGCTCCGTCTCGAACAGCAGTTGCAGCATCGAGCCATATGGGTTGATTTGGCAACAGTTCCTCCTAACTGTCGAGATCCAAAAGATTTACCTGTGCTGGCTACGGCTATTGATGGTGAGGCGGAAATAATTGTGTTTGGGGATGACGATCTACGTGCTGATGATGAGTTGAGGGCGGCAATGGCAGCTTATGGTGTTCAGTTACTAGGTGTTCATTCTTTCTTGGAATATTTGGATGAAGGAACTGGTTAAGGATACTCATCTACTGGCATTCATGCCATAGCTAGTGATCGCAATATTCAGAACGAAGTTTTCGTTGCCACTCCTTGAGAATCAGTGCTGACCAAAAAGTAAACCCCAACACCGCCAGTCCAGTCAGTCCGTCTGCCCAAATCAACAGGTGCATCTTTAGAGAAAACTGAGACAAAGACCCGTATAAATAATGCCCTGGACTGGCTAGACCCGTAACTGAGTAGAAAATCAGACAACCATAGGCAAGCCAAAACTTGTCAAATTTATACAGACAATAACCGACAATCCCCACTACGGTCAGCAGCAGCCAGGATTGGTAAATTGAGGGAGCCGTAATCCAGACAGGTTGCGGGTATTGCTCAATAAAGCGGTAGTTATCGGTAAAGT
>CAXUIV010000249.1:0-7008 GCA_964250875.1 uncultured bacterium | reverse complement strand
TTCACATACAAGTTCAACCCTAATAAGAGTGCGGCAATGGTTCCAGAAACGCAAATTTCTCCTGATGAAATCTTCTCCATCACTGCTCCTACAGGAATTAATACTACATCAATCGCTTCAGTGATGTCTAATTCTTGGTTGCCAGCTTTGATAACATCCTTGGCTATAAATAAATGAATTTTGTTAGTATCTTTAACCGGATTGTCATATATTGTGGCAATCTGAGTAACTGTGTCGGCGACGTATCCAGTTTCTTCCCTCAGTTCCCGTAAGGCTGCGGTTTGGGCATCTTCTTCCTTAGGGTTAAAAGTGCCAGCAGGCAGTTCCAGCAAAATTTCGCCCACGCCATGTCGGTATTGACGAACTAGAACAATTTCTTGCTGGCTAGTAACTGGTAAAATAAGGGCAACATCTGGTCTAATAGTCACAAAGAAGTCATCAACTACACTGCCATTCGGCAATTCAATCTCGTCTTGCCGAACCTTGCACCAGCGGTGATTCAAAACAGTTTTTGATTTTAAAAGTTTCCACTTTTTTAATTCCTTCATACACAAATAATGCAGTAGACACGTATTAAATGTAGCATTACATATCTGTAGAGGCGACCCGCCGGATCGCCCCTACCCCCACTCCCTCTCACCAACTACAACTATGCACATCAGCCTAGAAGACTTCACAGTACACAAACGGTTCCCCTTAGCCATCAGTCGCGGCACCACATCTGAAACGAACAACATCTGGCTGCGGGTGGAACACGAAGGCATTGAGGGGTGGGGGCAAGCATCATCGCCGTTTTCACGAGGAAACGAGCAATCAACTGAAGTTATTCGGGACGCACTACAGCAAGCTACGCCGCAGATAGAGATATTCAATCCATGGCAGCGGCAGCAGATCGAGCAGGTACTGAAGCAGGAGGGAGTTCCTTCAGCAGCACAGGCAGCGCTGGATGTGGCGCTGTACGACTGGTTAGGAAAGCGAGTGGGACTGCCACTATGGCAACTGTGGGGACTGGATTGCAGTCGCATTGTCCCGACGTCAGTCACAATTGGCATTAACTCGCCAGAGGCGGCACGACGGCGAGTGCGGGACTGGCTTCAGTATACTGATGTGCGTGCTTTGAAGGTGAAGCTGGGTAGTGCCGATGGAATTGAGGCAGATCAGGCAATGCTAATAGCAGTGCGGGAAGAAGCCCCGGTGCCGCTGCTATATGTTGATGCCAATGGAGGTTGGAGTTTGGCTGAGGCGATAAAAATGTGCGATTGGTTGGCAAGTCAGGGTGTAAAGTATGTGGAACAGCCACTGTCGCCAGAGATGGAGATAAGCCAATCGCTACAAGAACTGAAGGCGCGATCGCCACTCCCAATTTTTGTCGATGAGAGCTGCTTTACCAGTTATGATATCCCTCAACTAGCAAAACATATAGATGGAATTAATATCAAGTTAATGAAAGCTGGAGGGTTAACCGAGGTTATGCGGATGATACATACGGCGCGAGCCTATGGATTGCAAGTTATGTTCGGCTGCTATTCTGACAGCGTACTATCGAACACGGCAGCGGCACACCTCTCGCCTCTAGCAGATTATCTAGATTTAGACAGTCATCTTAACCTGCTTGATGACCCTTTCATTGGTGCGGTGATGCAAGAGGGACGACTGCTGCCAAACAACCAACCTGGATTAGGAGTGAGCCGTGCGGTTACCAGTTGATCAGCGGGTAGCTATCCTACTACATGAAGGCATTAAGGGACCCCATGGTAAGACAGGGCTAGCCCTTTTACGCTATGGCGAGGCTCCGATTGTAGCGGTAATAGACCAGCAGAGTGCTGGTGAATCTTTAGCTAAGTTGACAGGCATCACTCGTGATGTCCCGATTGTCGATTCTGTCGCAGCAGCCCTGCCATACACGCCAGAGGTGCTAGTAATTGGAATTGCGCCATCTGGAGGCATCCTGCCCGATTGGTGCTGGCAAGAAGTTGAGCAGGCAGTGGCAGCTGGGCTATCGGTGGTGAACGGGTTACACACGCCGATGGAGACTGTACCAGAGCTACGGTCTATTCTGCGGGAAGGGCAGTGGATCTGGGATTTGCGTCGCGAGCCAGCTAACTTACCCATTGCCAGTGGTCAAGCGCGATCGCTTCCCTGTCGGCGTGTCCTGACGGTTGGCACAGACATGGGAGCAGGCAAGATGTCAACTAGTTTAGAACTCAACTGGGCAGCGCGGCGACGAGGTTGGAAATCTAAGTTCCTGGCTACAGGTCAGGCTGGGATTATGATCGCAGGCGATGGGGTGCCGCTAGATGCAGTGCGGGTAGATTTTGCGGCTGGGGCTGTAGAGCAACTCGTCGTGCGCTTCGGTAAAAATTACGACATCCTTCATGTTGAAGGCCAAGGGTCACTGCTGCATCCCGGCTCCACTGCAACTTTGCCACTGATCCGAGGAAGTCAGCCAACCCAGATGGTGCTGGTACACCGAGCCGGACAAACACACGTTCGCAATCATCCTTCTGTACGGATTCCACCTCTACCAGACGTTGTCCGGCTGTATGAAGCCGTCGCCAGTGCGGCTGGTGCTTTTGCCAACGTGCGCGTAGTGGCGATCGCCCTTAACACTGCCCACCTCGACTCCCCATCTGCCCAACTCGCCATTGAGCAAACTCAAGCAGAGACTGGGCTACCATGCACTGACCCAGTCCGTTTTGATGCTGAAACACTGTTGGATGCGGTTATGAAATAGGGCATAGGGCATAAGTAGAGGGAAAGCAAATTTATAATTTCCTTTCGCCTTTCACCTTTCGCCCATGCCCAATGCCCCATGCCCTTTGCCCCAATTGTCATTGTGCCGGTTTCTCAACTGTCCAAGTCGTTGCTGATGTGACTCTGAGTGAGGCACAAAATAGCGAAGATATCCAGCTCTAGCACTTGTAACAACTGGAGATTTTGACACTATGATGAGATGCGTTTATTGCACCACTGCCTTGTCTGTCGTTGTAACTCCACTCACGACTAAGGTAGCGTTAGGCAGTCCCGTCTCCCTCGACTTTCAATACCCACAAGTGCAGAGTTCCGATGATGCACCAGTGTGCTTTATGCAGACATCAGACGGTAGGATTTTAAATCTGCAAGCACTATGTGGCAAACAGTCTGCCAGTACTAGCCCACCTGAGAGTAGCCCAGAGGCTGAGCTGTATAACAGATACAGATCGCACTACGACTACTATAGGTAACTTACAAAAAAAGGATGAAGCGCCCACTGATCGCCCTTCATCCTTTAAGGCACTAACTGTAGCAACCTTAAACTATCGGTGAACAGCCTGTAGAGACGTTACATGTAGCGTCTCTACATAGGATATTCCTATTTGGAAGCTGCTGGAATTCCAGTTCCAGGCAGTGCCTTGGTTCCTTCAATTCTTGCACCTGTTAAAGAATTGGGGTTAAGACCCAGAGCATTCAAAACAGTTACAGCGATTTGAGTTGTACGAACACCTTTATTTACTGTTGTGCCCTTAACCGTAGAGGGTAAGCCATCACCACCAATAACCAGAGCGATGTTGGTCGCATCCGCAGTGAACAAAGCACCATGTTCAGCAATCTTCTTACCGTTGGTAGGATTACCAACAAAGATATAGCCAGGTAGGGTTTGGACGAACACGTCTGGCGTGCGGTTATCCGGGTTGGGGCTGGGGGCTAGACCAAGCTCATAGGCTTCAGCTCCAGAGTAAACGTTGGCAATGCCAGGATTACAGGTAGGCGCTGAAGTCGTAGAGCCAGATGAGGTACCTGTACAGAGAGGCAGATTTGTCAAACTGCTTAGATACTGGGTGACATTGCCAATCTTGCTTTGATCTTTGAGCCAAAGTAGAGAGACATCATCCTGAGTAGCCTGACTCACGGCATTGGGATCTCCCAAGTGGAAGGTGATCGCGTCTGGAATCAGGTTATCTTTGAGCAGATTCCCGACACCATTGCGGGGGTCTTGACCATGCTTGGCGACTAGAACCACCAAGGTATTGTTAGCTAGATTTGGATTGCTGCGGATCGCCGTCAGGATTTTACCGATGCTCTGGTCGGTGTGCTGCAACGCATCAGCCAAAACGGTGGATGGACCAGTCGGAGGCGTAGCCCCGGTCGCGTTCGGATCGTTGGCCGTATTTCCGCTATTGTTGATACCGCCATCAAGGGCCTTCTCTCCAACGCTCACGGCTTGGAAGTTCATTGCAAAGATGTTAGGAACGGGCGCATTTGCGGTTCCTAAAGAGTTCTGTCCATTGATCTCATTGAGAATGGCTTTGACTTTCAAGTCGTCGTAAGCCTTGGTGTAGGTGGTGTTATCTGTGACGACGTGAGCGTTTGGATCGATGACTGGCTTGCCATTGGCGTCGAAAGTAACAGCATCTACCAAGTTGCCGTTTTGGTCAAAGACGACACTCGCATTGATTTCAGGAGAGTAAAAGTCGTTAACGGAGTTACCACCGGGTCCTTGAACGATGTTGTAGGCGGCGGCATGTTTATCAGAGAAGGCAGTGTATAGCCCAGCATTATGAGCCACGTTGAAAATCGTATTGATGCCGGGGTTGAGATATAGCCAAGGGTAAACCGGCTTGCAGGTGCCACTGGAGCAATCTTGGGGCAACCGAGTTTTGTCGATGCTTTCCTTGCCATAGTTCCCTTCCACAAAAGGCTTGGTTGGGTCGCCACTCACGTATCCGCCACCATTAAGTCTCCAAACGACGTTTGTCGGGTCTGGATTGCTGGGGTCGGCGGGAAAAGAATAATCAAGCAGTTCGAAGTAGGTTGCCTCAGTTCCCAAGGGGCTGTTGATGTTACCACCGTTGGCGATCGGTGCTGTCAAATTGCGGGCATATGTATCATCGTAGTAGACGCCAGTGGTCGCCGGACCAGCACCAGTGAGGTAGGACAGAGTGCCTGGGAAAGAGTCGGATGGGCTGGTGGTGAAGGCGTTAGGGTAAGTCACCCCTGCCGAACGGAGGCTATTGATGTTGGTTAAGTAGGGCTGTAGTTCTGGATCTTGAATGTCTGCACTACGCAATCCATCCACAGACAGAATCAGTACATGCTGATATGGTCCAGGTGGATTAGCAGCGATCGCCATCCGGTTAGGGATTGTCGTAGAGGCAGCACCACAAACCATGGTGAGGGCAAGTGCCCATTTGGAGCGATTGAAAGTCATTCGGTATTCCTGGTTGAGGTTGAAGTGAACGTTAGGACCCTGTAAAGTGGGCCTGTTCACAAGACTCAGTATTTACACTGATGAGTGGTAGCTAGATTAGTTTATTTGTGTGAGGTTAAAGCAAAGATATGAAAGCTTTAAGAAGTGATATCTTTATCAAAGCTTCAAATTGTATATAAATGTAAAGTCATTGTGACGACAAACAGCATTATTGTGCTGACAAACAAGCAGATTGGGGCAGAATATAGGTACAAAAAACGCTGAGAAGTTAGGTCCCGTGAATTTTCCGGTTTATGTCTACTTGGGTTCAGTGCAGATTCACCCTCACATTTTGTTTGAGGCGATCGCTTACGCTGTTGCCTTGCGGCTAATACTTCACAACCGCCAAGATTCTATTGCACCTCAACAGCGCAGTTCTGTCATTGTGGGCGGGATGGTGGGTGCGTTAATTGGTGCCAAGGTGCTGGTTGTACTACAGCATATCGATCTGATTGAACACTGGCAGCAACTTTTCCTGCTTTTGATCCAAGGAAAAACAGTGGTAGGAGGGCTACTGGGAGGGCTGATTGGCGTTGAATTGACCAAAAAAGCGATCGGCGTCAATCGGTCAACTGGAGATGTGTTTGTCTATCCACTGATCGTAGGGACAGTCCTGGGACGCATTGGTTGCTTTCTCACTGGACTGAGCGACCATACCTACGGAGTTGCCACAAGTTTACCTTGGGGAGTGGATTTTGGCGATGGACCCCGCCACCCGACCCAACTGTACGAAATTCTATTTTTACTGTGTTTGATGCTATTTCTACAGATTCGCAGCCGCTACTACAGACAAGCAGGAGATTTATTTAAGTTTTACATGACGGCTTACCTAAGCTTTCGGTTTCTGATAGATTTCATCAAACCAGACCCTCGTCCTGTTTTAGGTATGAGTGCCATTCAAATAGCGTGTTTATTTGGCCTTGTTTATTACCGCAGCACCATTATGCAAATGTTCTGGAAGTTGCCTCGTGAGGCGAAATTTAGGGGGTAATGGGGTATCGAGGTTCGTTACGAAGACAGAAATAACAAGTGAGGGCGATTACGCGGAGCGACCCGATATGACTCAAGCCAAGCAACGGTTCACCAGCTTTGAAGAATATTTGAGTTATGGCGAGGACGACGCTGACAGGACAGATTGCCGCTACGAATTAGTGGATGGGGAGTTGATTGAATTGCCTCCAGAATCGCCAGAAAACGATTTTTTTGCCTTGAATCTACGAGATTTGCTGATCAAATTTGTGCGTCGTCAACTCATCCGGGTTCATACTTGCGAAATTCAAGTTCCCGTTCTCGCACCAAAGGACTCAGCCAATCGTTATCCCGACTTGGTAATTTTAAGAGATGCGCATCTCAATCTCATGCAGCGACGGCTCACAATCGAGTTGGAAATGCCTTCTCCTCGATTGGTAGTTGAGATCGTCAGTCCAGGAAAAGAGAATCAAGTGCGAGATCTGGTCAGAAAACGCGCTCAATATGCAGCACGAGGGATTCCTGAATATTGGCTGATCAATCCGAATGAGCAAACCATTACAGTGCTGAAGCTACACGGGGATCAGTATGTTGAAGCTGGACGATTCAAAGCAAAAGATAGAATCACTTCGGATGATCTAAACATCGTAATTCTGGCTGAGGAGATTTTTCAGCTCGATTAAGAGATCCTGACTGAGCAGTATGGGCGACTTGACCCTTCTACAAAGGGTTGAGCCTCCTAGTTTTGTCAGTCAACCAGAGAGTAAGGTGGACACTGCCTGCCCTGCTACTTGATTCAAAACTTAAAACTC
>CAXUIV010000248.1:6177-7016 GCA_964250875.1 uncultured bacterium | reverse complement strand
AAAAGCGACTGAATGCGCTCCTGGAGAAATACCTGATGCACCACCCCGACTCCCCGGCGCGAGAGGTTGTGGAAAAAGCAATTGCCTCTTCAAATGGGAGTTATAAGCTTCGGGTTCTAGAGGTTGTCTTGATATATGGCTAGAAGTTAAACAATTGAGATCGCGCTTGCACGCTGCGAATCCCTGAAATAATATCTCTCTAACATGTTTGAATCCGGCATCAACAAGCAGGAAGGCAACAATGTGGCAGTACATTGTTTTTCGAGCAGAAAGGCGGCAATAGGGTTGGGAGGAGCGCAAGTATACGCATACTGGATTGCTCAAATCGAGTGACAACTGCAATGACCATATTTGACCAGATTTTTGGCGTTGCATAATAAGGTATGAATAAAGAGTGGTGAAACATGAATTGTTCTGAATGTGGCTCTAGTCATATCCGTAAGAATGGGATAAAAAGAGGTAAACAGAATCACATCTGCTGTGATTGTCGTCGCCAGTTTATTCAGGATTATGAGCCACCTAAAACTTATAGCAACGAGGTCAAAGAAGAATGTCTGCGGATGTATCTAAATGGCATGGGTTTTCGTGCGATTGAACGAGTCAAAGGTGTGCATCACACGACAATTATTATTCGGGTGAAACAACTGGGTCAAAACTTATCAGATGCACCACCAATTGCGGAAATTCCCGAAGTGGGAGAACTGGATAAATTAGAAACTTTTGTGGGTTCAAAAAAAACAAAATTTGGCTATGGACGGCAGTAAATCATTTTCAAGCGGGGATCTTGGCTTGGGCATTGGGAGACATAGTGCAGCAACTTTCAAACCACTGTGAAATAT
>CAXUIV010000248.1:0-6167 GCA_964250875.1 uncultured bacterium | reverse complement strand
GCTGCTGGCATTGCTATTTTTATGTTACTGATGGCTGGTCGGTTTACCCTCAGTTTATTGAACCAGGTGATCAGATTGTAAGTAAGATTTACATGACTAGAATAGAGGGTGAAAACACTCAGTCACGTCATTATTTAGCGCGGCTACATCGCAAAACGCTATGTTATTCTAAATCAGTAGAAATGCTGAAGTACTCTATTCGATTGTTACTTCATTATTTGAAGTTTCCTTCTATCCCTCTGTTTCGTTAGTTCATACCGCAATCACCAACGCCGATTTTTGTTAACCTTTTAAGATACTGCCTCCAGTCTCTTAAATCTATCTTGCCACGAAACAAACTTGCGGACCGCCTGACTGGTACTTTTGTACTTAAGGTGAACACGAGTGCCAACGATTAGATAGCTAGATGGAAACATGTCTGCTACCAGCTCTCACTGCTTCTATGCTAAATTGCTGAGGTGTAGCGCACGTCATTAGCTCACAAAGTGAGAACACTGTGGTGCGGAGGTTTCCTTCGTTGAGGCAGTTGTTCAGTGCTGTTATTTTCTATGAAGCGATTGGCTTTGCGAGCTTTCTTACCCTAGCCCCACTTTCCAGACATCCTCTTAGGCTGACTTAACTGGTAAAAGGAATGAGTCAAATTAACCCTAAAGACTACAGCCAGACTCTCAGCAATCCAGAGCAGCGACAGGCACGGAGAAAAGCTGCGGCAACCAGGACAAGACGGCAACGTTTGAGAAATAATTTAATTAAAATCTGCGCGAGCCGTAACTTGGCACCAACAACTGAGAATATCAGGGCGATTGCTGAACAATCCCCTGAAATTTATCAAGAATTACTAGATAATCCACGATGGCTGTAAAAAGGGAATACCGAATTCTTTAGCGCCAGTAGCGCAGGATTAACATGAGCGTCCAAGGGTTTACAGAGCAATGAGGGTTTGAGAGAAAGAGTCAGGAGCAGTGGGCGAGGGCACAAGCGGGAAGGACCTGCGACGCTCAAGCCAGTAGCTTGAGTTTCAGCGCAGTTCCCTCCAGTGAGGAAAACGTCAGGAAGGACGCTAGTTTAAGCAGTTTCCTTTCTTTTCTATACCTACCTAGTCCCGCACCAGCATCAACGCACTTGAGTAGAGTTGGTGACATCGTGTTGTCCTGTCCGTCACAGTTATTATTCGCCGATTTCTGGCCACGGAGCCGACGTGTCTCAATGTATGATGCCCATCAACCATTTATTTGTCCTATTTAAACAGAAGCCAGAGAGAAGCGCAGTGAAATGAGTTAATCCGCCCCCAAACAGTCAATCGGTCAAGAAGATCCGTGCTGTGTATCACCAGGGTAAAAAGCTGTTATCGCTCTAGTAAAAGGGCTGTTGGGGAAGATCAGACAACTAGAAGCACAGGTGGAAGGATTAGAGAATCAGCTGCGCGCACTAAGGATAGCCGCAACAGCAGCAAGCCGCCAGCGAGTGATGGATTTAACAAGCGGACAAAGAGCTTACGAGGCAAGAGTGAAAGACCGAGTGGAGGACAAGTGGGTCATCAGGGTCAGATGCTCTTCGTGGAGCGAAGTGGTAGACCAGAATATAGTGCATCCAGCTATTCAAACCCGTATCTTTGCCATAAGTAAGCCCAACGCAATCATATTGCCGTGCCTTGTTCATTGGGTGTTGGCTGAAAACACTTACGAACCCGTCAGGCAGAACCGCTTGCCGGACCAAGTATAATCTGCTGTCGCATTATTGCCAACCGCACCTTAAAGCATCCGTTCAGATATCTTTAGCGTCAGTTCTATACATAGCGATTCTATTTGAGTTGTAAAGAATGTGGTGTAATTATCTTGATTGTGAGAGCAGAGTGCCCTACCACGATTCATAACTCATTTGGGATTGCTACATAAACGAAAACACTCTTCGGTTCTTGCTATTGATGCGTATAACATTTTGCTGCCGATGCAAATAATACCAAAGATGTAAAACTAAAGGTATGTAACTCCAGGATCATTGCAGGACGCAAGTGCAGCCTTAGCATAGATACTAATCTCTGATCCCAGTTAATAAGGGGTGTCGGATTAACAGTCCTTCTCAAAATGTGAGATCCAAAGGCAAAAAATAGCCCCGGCTCTTAGTAGGAGTAATGGGGCAAGATTAACAAAAAATTCTTAACTTCTATTATGACACAATTCATCACAACTCGCCTTGATTATTTCAGGGCACTTTTACCATACGACGGTACCCGCTGCGCTGCTGACCTGCTGAACCTGTTTGAGCAGTGGGCCAAGAAGGAAGCTCCAGGACATTGGTTCAAAGTCCGGCAGCAGGACTTGATAGAGTACCTGGGTGGCATCTACGGCAAAGACGCCATTTCCCAAGCAACCAATCTTTTAAATCAGCTTGCTATAGTCCATCGAAAGAACCACAGCCGTGACGGACAGATCCACACCTTCTACTACCAGTTCGACCCATCCGGCTTGGCAAAGCTGCTCGATTTACACCAGCAGCTGGTTGAGTTAGTCCATCGGTGGGCAGACATCACCTACCGCGTCATCCTGCAACAGGTTTTTCCTCTGCTCAAAAGCAATTCTGACTTTCCGGCTTCTCAAGTCGGTCTACCAGTTGCCCAAGTCGAAGAGCAGGCAGCCGAAGTTGAGAAACTGGAAATATCCTTATATATAGATCCACAATTCTCTGATCCACAAAAAATTGATCCACAAACAGCCGGGGCGGTGGTTGTGGAAAAAGCAGCAGAGGAAGAGAGACCGCTAGCTGACGCTGTAGTTGCGTTAGACGAAGAGCCAGAAACAGCACCGGCTTCTGAGCCAACGCATGAAGAGAAGCTCTCCGCTGCTGACCGCGACGCCTTTTTCAAACGATTGCGATCGCTGAACATCACCCTGACTCAAGAAGTGCGATCGCTCGTCCGGGATACCTCTCCTGCGCAGCTAGAGCGCAACATCGCAGCACTGGAGGAAGAAGCCGCGACGAAGGGCCTTAAAACTCCGATTGGGGCATTGAAGCATTTCGTCAGCAACAATTGTCAACCCCGCTATGACCGCCGAGTCTGGTGGAGTCGAGCGGCAGTGGCTCTGGGTAAGGAGCGTCGTGATCGCCTGCTCCAAGCTGTGCCAGAGTACGCTGGACAGGTTTGGGTGTTATTCACCAACGGTCAACGAGTCCTGCTGGCTGAAGCGCAAAAGATGAGTTGGGAAGCGTTAGCGAAGCTGGCTGAAGGCGTTGCATAGGTACGACTCGGTGATAAACAATATTGGTATTACCCTTCAGTGCTTTATGGAGATGGTGAGCGCTCACCATCAAAACTCAATGATTGCCAAAATTCGCAAAAATAAGTATTTATGCTTAAAGTAGGATGAGGCAACTATGACCCTCCTACAACTCCCTAATCGCCTCATTTTTGTCAAAATAACCAAAGCGACGTGTAATCGTTCCGTTTTAGAGTATTAGTATAAATAAGACCTCAGTAGTGAAATCTTGAAACGTTACTACAAGGGTTTCTATTACTGGTTCAGTAATTTATTTGATACTCTGTGTATTTTGTTTGAGGAGCATTTTGGGAAGTTTGGCAAAAATGTGCCTCATTGTTTTTGACTCGATTTGGCCTTCACATTTCACAGCAAGCCATGTCAATTATCCGGATGACTTTTTATCCTGATAAAAAGGGGAAAAAGGTGCCTCATTTTTTCACCAGTAGATTTACTGGTGACTAACTTTTGGGGAAGAGGAGGATCTCCTCAAAAGCGATCGCCTATTTGGAGGTTGAGCTTTGGTGCTGATTTCCAACTGCGAGTGTCAAAGAAGGTGCCGTTGGGTTCTGCCTGGTGTGATTGAAGGTGAAATGTAGAGGATATACACTTTGGTTGCTGTCCCTCCTGTCAAAATAGGGTCAGACCAAATTCTAAGTCAAGTCAGTGAACTCAAGCCAACTTTTCTACCAACTGTTTGCTCATCAGGAGCGAGTGGGCGACTACTCACAGCACCTCAGAGAGCATGAAGTTTTTTCGGTGGTACAGGCAAGGACAAAACTTGCGGCCAACATTAGAGTTCAACCTGGTTAAAGTACCTGAAGGCGGCAATTGCACGGATCGCGGTTGTGTCCGCAGTTGCTTTGAAGCTGCGGACTAGCCAGCGCTCAGACCACCTGCCCCAGCCCCTTTCAGTTTGAACACCTGGAAATAGGACAAAGCAAACGGCAAATCAGCAATGCAGCATCTTGTTTGTTCCATGTCCTGTTGGTTGAGCACGAGACTAATCATTAACTCTGCAAGCCCAGGACTAACTTCAAAAATCTTAACAAAAAGCTATCAAAGTGATAGTTATTGGAGTTTGAGCCTTGCCTGACGACGGTGGAGAGTTTTATGGTACGTAGGAGCTGCCATCATTGCTCTTAAACAAAGCAATTGCGCTTACCTCCAGAATCAGACCAGTAAGGCTCTATAAGTTTGGTAGCTTTTTGTAAATCGCAAGGTGGCGAATTAGTTCAAGTCCACTTCAGGATAAGTTGCCGTGCAGCAGCGTCGAGAAATCATTCAGTCCATGCTTGAGGACCTCAGGAAAGCTAAGGATTTAATTGACGATTCCTGTATTAAGTTTGGCCCACTGGAAGACAGTGTAGACTGGACGCGCTATATGCACAATGCAGGAGCAGCAATCTTTCAAATTAAGGAGCTTGAGACTGACCTTTTTGATGTCGAACCTACATTGACTGATGACGTTCACGAACTTTTCTTAAACTCACTTGACCTCGATTATGCCTTTCCATTTTTCTTCGGTGAAGACTCAGTAGTCCGCGAAGCTGCGATTCAGATATTTAAGGCACACATGACCGATGAGGTTGAATCTCAGTTTGAAGCAGCCTGTGAGGCGGGGACGGCTTTCGGCTTTGCTCAAATATGGTGGAATCAGCAGAGGAAACCTTTCGTTCCCGCCATTGAGGCGTACAAAAATCTGAAGCACGATAGGCGCTTCGTGCGCTACAAAAACGCGAGAGCCTTAGAAAAAAAATTTGGAGTGAAAATTTGGAATGATGTGAAAGAAGATGTAGATCTTGAAATCGCCGCCAGATGGCTTGAATCATGGTTGAAAGAATGAGTCAATGTACACCTCTACTAAGGCGACATAATGAAATGATGATCAACACGATTGTGCATCGGCTCATTCAATGGAGCTGAGTCACATCGTGTTGCCCTGTCCGTCATAGCTAGTATACGCCGCTTTCTGGTCACAGAGCCGACGTGCCCCAATGTATAATGTCCATCAATCACTTATTTGTTCTATTCAAATAGATATTATCACGGTATAAACACCTGTCTGGCGAACTTTCTACCAGTAAAACTAGGTATACCAACCGTGTTTCAATGGATTCTTACTAGCAAGAGCGTACTAAGAGAACTGTCTCAACTTTCCAAAATTTGGAAGTTTCAATGTAGTCTCTGACTAGGGGAATGCCAGAATGCAGCGGTAGCAGCTGATTTTAGCAAAGATCATATCTTAATCGCTCATGTAAAGCGGGATGGCAATATCGGCTATGTTCAGAAACTGCCGTTTGAGTGGAAAGACCTATCAACTGGACAGCGGCAGGTAAGGATGAGGGATGTTGTGGTTAAAGTTGTCGTGCTGGCAGAATCCCTCAACTGCGCCGTTGCCATTGAGTCACTCGATCTCAGCAAGAAGAAAGCCTCAATGAGTGAGAAAAGTAAACTCTACAACGAGATGCTTTCTCACCTCAGCACAAGTTTCTTCCGAATCGCTTTAGAATCCCGCTGCCGTCGATTTGGCGTCCAGATCACCAAGGTGAATCCCGCCTTTACGAGTGTCATCAGAATAATTAAGTTCATAGCCAGATACGGGTTAAATAGCGGCACCGCCGCCGCGACGGCAATTAATCGTAGAGCTATGAACTTAAGCGAGAACATACCAAAACGTCTGGCAACACCAAAGGATGGAGCTAGGCATGTTTGGAGCGCGTGAAACAGAATCGCTCGTTTCTTGAACTCATGTGAGCCGCACTCCCCCACCTCGGCTTTGTCAGGTGGGGGTTAGGCGAACGCCGGAACTAGTCATCCTTACCCTGAGACTGGATATAGGACTTGATGATTTCGAGCGTTGCGCCACCACCTGAGACAGCACAGTACCCACGCTTCCAGAAAACAGGCTTC
>CAXUIV010000247.1:1539-7045 GCA_964250875.1 uncultured bacterium | reverse complement strand
CCACATCCCTATTTCGATTAGCACTCATTGCGCTAGAGTGCTAAATTGACTAATGGAAGCGCTCTTGATACCAACATGGCGAAAATTATTGTATTTGATGATGAATCGCGGCGGGCGCTGGAGCGGGGTGTAAATGCCCTTGCCGATGCTGTCCGCATCACCTTAGGACCAAAAGGTCGAAATGTTCTTCTAGGGAAGAAGTTTGGCACACCTCAGATTGTTAATGATGGCATCACCGTTGCTAAGGAAATTGAACTAGAAGACCCGTTAGAAAATACTGGTGCTCGGCTGGTTCAAGAAGTGGCATCGAAGACCAAAGATGTCGCTGGAGATGGCACCACGACGGCAACTGTCCTAGCTCAGGCAATAATTCGTGAGGGCTTGAGAAATGTCGCTGCCGGAGCGAATCCAGTCAGCTTGCGGCGGGGAATTGAAAAAACCATTGAGCATTTGGTGGCAGAAATTGCGGCAGTAGCCAAGCCAGTGGAAGGAAGTGCGATCGCTCAAGTTGCAACCGTCTCGGCTGGCAACGATGAAGAAGTCGGCAGAATGCTGGCTGAGGCGATGGACAAAGTCACCAAAGACGGTGTCATTACCGTTGAAGAGTCCAAATCACTGACGACAGATTTGGAAGTCGTCGAGGGAATGCAGTTGGATAGGGGCTATATTTCCCCCTATTTCATTACTGACAACGAGCGGATGGTGGCAGAGTTTGAAAATCCTCGCATTCTCATTACAGACAAGAAAATCAGCAGCATCCAGGATTTGATTCCGGTGTTGGAGAAAGTTGCCCGCGCTGGTCAACCTTTGGTGATAATTGCTGAAGATGTGGACGGCGAAGCGCTGGCAACGTTGGTGGTGAACAAAGCGCGGGGTGTGCTTGCTGTGTGTGCAATTAAAGCCCCTGGATTTGGCGATCGCCGCAAAGCCATGCTGCAAGACATTGCTGTTCTCACTAATGGCCAGTTAATCTCTGAAGAGGTCGGACTCAGTCTGGATACTGTTTCCCTTGACATGATGGGAGTCGCCCGGAAGGTGACAATCGACAAAGAATCCACCACGATTGTCACAGGTAGCGAGACCTCAGCCGACGTCCAAAAGCGAATTGCTCAAATCCGCCGGCAGCTGGAAGAAACTGATTCATCCTACGACCAAGAGAAGCTGCAAGAACGGATTGCCAAACTTGCTGGTGGCGTGGCGGTGATTAAAGTAGGTGCAGCTACTGAGACCGAACTGAAAGACCGCAAGCTGCGGATTGAAGACGCTCTCAACGCTACTAAAGCTGCTGTGGAAGAAGGCATTGTCCCTGGCGGCGGTACTACTCTGATTCACCTGATTCAGAAAATCAGCGGCATTAAAGAAAGCCTGAACGAGGAGGAGAAGATTGGGGCTGATATTGTCGGACGAGCGCTCGAAGCTCCGTTACGACAAATAGCGGATAATGCTGGTGTTGAAGGTTCAGTCATTGTTGAAAAGGTGCGCGAAACCGATTTCAACATTGGCTACAACGCTGCTACTGATACGTTTGAAGACCTGATTGCAGCTGGGATTATTGACCCCGCTAAAGTCGTGCGTTCAGCGCTGCAAAATGCCGGATCCATTGCTGGCATGGTCTTAACCACCGAGGCATTGGTCGTCGAAAAGCCTGAGAAGAAGTCCGCTGGCGGTGGCGCTCCCGATATGGGCGGCATGGGCGGCATGGGTGGCATGGGTGGTATGGGCGGTATGGGCGGTATGGGCGGTATGGGGATGATGTAGTCCACCAACCAAAAAAGGTAGAAGCATGTAGAGACGTTGCATGCAACGTCTCTGCATGCAACGTTTACTGAAGTCAAATTTTACCCATTGATAACGCAACTCCGTAATTTATCTTAGGTTGGCAATTCAACCAGTCCCCGGAAAACTCCGGATGCAGATTGCCCTGATCGCTGCTTATGGTGGAATTAGTAAAGCGTACTACTCCACTGAGAGTAGTTGCTGCAAATATTCTGCAAGCCAAGAGTGCGTCTATCAATGAGTACTAAAAACCACACTATTCTGCTAGTCGAGGACGACGCTACTACCCAATTTCTCATTCGGGATGCCCTTGACAGCGCCAACTTAGCTGTCTCCGTTCAAGCAGTTGACGATGGGGTGGAAGCAATTCACTACCTTACGGGTCAAGCTCCTTACGCTGACAGGCAGTACTATCCTCTACCCACAATGATACTGACAGACATAAATATGCCTCATGTATCAGGCTTGGAGCTATTGGCGTGGGTAAAGCAACAGGTCAAACTGACACATATACCCGTCGTCCTGATGAGCAATGACGATAGATACCAAGCCAACCAAGCTACGAAGCTAGGTGCTAATGCTTACTTTGTCAAAATGTCTTCGTTGGACAAGCTCATTGCGATGGTCGCGGCTTTGGTGCAGTAAAGTCAGTCCGATGAGGAGAGTAAAGGTAGCTCTACGGTGAAGGTCGTTTGATTAAAAACACTCTCTGCCACTAGGGTTCCGCCTAAATGTTCCGTCAGTCTTCGTACCAAAGCTAATCCTAACCCCGTCCCCCCTCGTTGCCATCGATCATCACGCCTAATGCGGTAGAACTTGTCAAAAATGCGGGGTAGCTCGTTGGCAGGAATCTCCACACCGGAATTACTCACCCGAAATTGTGCCTTTCGTAGAGACTTTGTAGGCAAAGTTTTTCCAGGCAAAGCCTTTACAGCCTCAGCTGTCAGGGTAATTTTCTCCCCTGGCGGCGTGTACTTGCAGGCATTGTTAAGCAACTCAGTTAGAATCCGCTCCAAGCTGGCGTTGTCAGAGAGTAAGGGCGGTAGTTCAGGGTCAAGGTCTATTTGCAAGAGTTGCTGCTGCTGCTTTGTGCGCTCCCGAAAAGGCTCCACAATCTGAGGTATCCAAGTTTGGATCTCAATGATTTCCAGTTCTTTAGGGCGTACTCCTGCCTCTAGCTGCTGCCAATCGAGTAAATCATTGATCAGGCGGATTTCTCGCTCACATTCGTCGCGAAGGATTTGCAGGTAGCGGGTAGCCTTGCTCATTTCTACCCCTACCTGCTGACCCAAGGAGATTTCCAACATCCGAATTGACATCTTCATGTTGGAGATGGGCGTTCGCAATTCATGAGAAACCGTGCTAATGAAGTCATCTTTGAGCTGATTGAGCTTCTCGAGAGTCTCGACTTGGGCAAGTGTGGCTTGGTAAAGCTGAGCTTGACGAATGGCGATCGCGACCTGCGTTGCTAGTGAGGAGAGCAGATCAATTTCCGCCTGCTGCCACTGCCGAGATGCTGAACACTGATGGGCGACCAGCAGTCCCCACAATTCCCCTTGCAGGATCGGTGCTACTAATCCGGCTTCGGTTTGATACTGGGCTAAAGTAGGCTGTGACAGATTTACGGTATGGACATCCTCCGTAACTTGAATGTGTCCTTGTTGGTAGCGATGAACCCAATCTCCGCAGGGAGTATAAGTCATGTTCAGGGCTGACAGACAGTCAGAAGCCACAGATTCCACCTCCACCACGCCGGTACCGTCTGGTTCAAAGCGATAGATCAGCACTTGATCGGCTTGGAGAACCTGTCGGACTTCAGCAACTGTAGTGTTAAGAATGTCCTCTAGGTTTAAAGACTGGCGGATGCGTTGGGCAGTCAGTCTCAGCAGTCGCTCCCGTTCATTCTGCTGCCGTAAAGCTAATTCTGCCAGCTTCCGTTTCGTGATATCCAAGTTGGTCCCAACCACTCGCACCGCCCTGCCAGTTTCGTCACAAAATAACTGACTTTTAGCCGTCATCCAATGAATACTGCCTTCAGGCCAGACGATCCGAAACTCCAAGTCGTAGCCTGTTTTTGCCTCAAACGCACGGTCCATTGCTTGGAATGTAGATTCACGGTCTTCGGGGTGGATGCAGTTCAAAAAGGCTTCACAGGTCCCTCCGAAAGTGCCAGACTCTAGACCAAATAGATGTTCAGCGTCATCAGACCAGGTAACTTCATCAGTTAGGACGTTCCAGTCCCAAATACCCAGTTGACCTGCTTCTAGAGCTAACCTCAGTCGCTCCTCGCTCTGTCGCAGCGCCAACTCTGCCTGCTTACGTTCTTCACTAACTCTTAACCTTTTTTTAACTTGCAGTAAAGCTGCATGAAACCAACTGCTCAGGAGCGCTAAGAGCGTGAACACGCTCACCAGCATAAAGTCGGTCGAGGTCAACTTTAGGGCAAAGGATGGATACGCCGAGAAGTTGGTAATGGACATATACAGAGACCATAAATAGTAGACGTATTCCAATGCCACTAAGACCTAAGTTAAGCACTATAGCGGCAAAACTAGCTGTGTAGGAGGACTATTTGGTGGCACTCCCAAGCGAGATCCTACTGCATTTTGTACAAATGGAACACCGTAAGAGGCGATCGCTACCCAGGAGGAGCGAGGACCTATTCCGCTTGATTGTGTAGAGACCTGCACAATAGAAGTTTTATGTCTTCTATAATTATACGGAAAGCTTCTAGACAGCTCAAACACTTAATCAAAATTTTAAGTAGTTCCCTAGAAGTTTTTACTGTTTGAACACGGCAGCATAAGCATTTAAACCGCGAAGGCGGCAGTTCTTGATCGCTTGACAGCAAAACATTACTTAGAATGATAGCTTTGTACGGCAAATTGCTAAAGGGGCAAAAGAGATTCACCCAACTCGCTATGAATGTACTGCTCTTTTCTGCTTGTGCAGCTTTACAGCAAAATAACCTTATCCATTTTCTAGTCTGTCGCAACTCGACTTAGTCAAACTTATTAATAGGCTATGAAGCGACATCTACTCATCTACTTGTAATCGTCTCGCTAACGCTTCAACTCGTTCCAGCAGGTAGGAACATATCAGGAATCTTTCGCAAAGTAGAGCTTGTGACAAGATTTACTGTAATTTCTATTGCGAACGTAAAGCGAGCGGCGACTTCTCTGAATCTGGGTGCATTTAGTCGAGAACATTGATGAATGTTGAGCAAATCGCTCGTTACTATATAGGTACTCCAGCTTATGAAGTGCCTGCTAGCGTGAAAGTAGCTTTCCGCCAATTCATCATTGATTTGGCACAAGTAGAGCTGCAAGGAGTGGAAATTCAATATGTTGACTTCCAACCTTATTTTAGAGGACCAAATCTCTGTCTAGAAGATATTCACGCTGACTTTAACAAAGGACATTTGGCAATCAGCACTCAATTCAATCAGTCAGATCTACTAGGCATGGAGGTGAATTTAATTTCTCGATCCATACATGAAGTGCATCATCTCAAACTGGATGTCGGCTTTGACTGGGAGGGAGAAGTGAAGACCGCCGTTCACTTAATGGCTTTCACTCAAAACCGTTTATTTCAGCAAATTATCTTTAGTGAAATGATTGCTCAAGTGGCTGTATGTCTGCACCAGGGGAGTTTTTTTGAATGCCAAAAAGTTGTACTTTTTGAACCAGAAGTTTTAAAACAATTGAATCGTTTTTAATTTGTGATTTAT
>CAXUIV010000247.1:0-1439 GCA_964250875.1 uncultured bacterium | reverse complement strand
TAGATAATTTAGGATTGACGCATCAGCCTGAGGAGCGAATATGTGAGGGGATAAACCACTTCAAAGTGGTAAGCTGAGGTATTTCTAGAGTACAGTCTTGGTCGTTGCTTTGTTTGAATCACTACCAATCAGTATTGGCCTGTTTGTCAGCGCGGCTTTGGTCATTGCTATCGTTGGCACTCAAATGGCCGCGATCGCTGACCGTCTGGCTGATAAAACTGGGCTAGGTGAAGCACTTATGGGCGCTCTATTCTTGGGTGGCAGCACCTCGCTATCTGGCCTAGTCACCTCCGTAACAGCTGCTGCTCTGGGCCATGCTGAACTGGCAATCAGTAACGCTTTAGGTGGTATCGCCGCTCAAACTGTATTTCTTAGTATTGCGGACATAACTTACCGCAAGGGAAATTTGGAACATGCCGCCGCCTCAGCAACAAATCTTACCCAGGTTACATTACTCATTACCTTGTTGGCGATACCGCTACTGGCAATGACAGGGCCAGATGTAACTGTGTTTGGAGTTCATCCCGCCTCTTTCTTGATGATAGCTGCCTACATTTTCGGTTTACGGTTAGTCTCTGAGGCTCACACAACACCGATGTGGGGGCCAAAACACACTGCCGAAACCCGCGTTGATGCGCCAGATCTGAGCCAGACTGATGGTGCTGGAGTGGTGGCGCTATGGTCCCGGTTTGCGTTGTTTGCCGCGATCGTTGCTGCGGCGGGTTATGTTGTTGCCGAATCTAGTCTGGCGATCACTAACTATACCGGCCTTTCTGAAACTGTAGTGGGTAGTTTGCTCACTGCTGTCTGTAGCGCGTTACCGGAACTTGTGACTTCTATAGCTGCTGTGCGACGGGGAGCGCTAACTTTGGCGATCAGTGGCATTATTGGTGGCAACTGCTTTGATGTCTTATTTGTGGCGTTTTCAGACTTTGCTTATCGCCCAGGCTCTATTTATCATGCAGTCACCACAGCGCAGATTTTCATCATCTCATTAACGATGCTGTTGACGGGCATCCTCTTGTTGGGCCTATTAAGACGGGAGACCTACGGCATTGGTAATATTGGCTTTGAGAGTTTCCTCATCCTTATCCTGTATCTAGGTGGGTTCCTGCTGTTGTTCTATCATTAACTCATCCCACGTCTGATAATGGTGGGATATCGTGTTACTGGTTATTGGTTATTGGTTTTTGGTTGTTTGTACGAATAACCAACAACGAAGAACTAACAACAAAGTGGTTCTTTAAAACGCTCTGGAGTAGCCATGAAAGAAGTTGATATTGCGATTTTAATATTTTTTATCGTCTTCATTGCTTACGTTTTTTTTGGACTGGCAAAACCAATAAATTTGCTAATTTTTACGATGTATATAATTGGCGTTGCTTACATTTTTAACCGTGCTAGAGAGTCAGTTGACGATCAGATCAAGGTTACTTTTG
>CAXUIV010000246.1:0-7049 GCA_964250875.1 uncultured bacterium | reverse complement strand
GGACGGTTGTATGGGTCGTTATTTCCGTAAGGATTATTGTCTCCGTTCGTATCGTTGTGCAGATATTGCTCTGTGCCGTAGTAGATGCAGGGAATACCGCGAGAAGTCATGATCAGCGCGATCGCCAACCGCAAGATTTCTGGATCAGAGTTTAGCGTCTGAAAGCGGTGCATATCGTGATTATCAATGAATGTAATCAACTCATTTGCACCGTTGTAACGATAGTCTTGGTCCAAAACATCCTGAACCAAGT
The DNA here is from genome assembly GCA_964250875.1 of uncultured bacterium. Lineage (GTDB taxonomy): Bacteria > Cyanobacteriota > Cyanobacteriia > Cyanobacteriales > Chroococcidiopsidaceae > CAXUIV01. Next base: position 6,796 of record CAXUIV010000246.1, on the reverse strand, counting down.
AAAAACCCTTCGCATCACCAGCCCCCAATGCTGAACGGATTGCCATTGCTAAACCAAAATCCAACATTGACATGCCAGAATGGTTGGCAAATTCAACTGAAGAATCACTACTAGCGCTGCTGTAGATCCATTCACCAAAAATGAAAACATCCGGCTTGTGGTTTTGAATATCAGCGTTGAATTCTTGCCAAAACCAAATTGGCATGTGCTTCACAGTGTCAACTCGTAAAGCATCAACGCCCCGATCTAGCCACTGCTTGATTGCTCCCTTAATATAGTTTCGGTATTCAATGTTATTTTCATTGAACGTTGCTAAACCTGATAGCTCACAGTTTTGCACCTGCCACTCATCTTCCCAGTTGTTCACGATGCCGTAGTGGTGATACCACTGATCCTTGTCGTCGTTGAAGTCAGCGATTTTTACCCCATCGTCGTAGAGTTCACCCTTTTTACCGCTAAAATCGGGATTGCTGTGGTTACATACGATATCCAACACCAGCTTCATCCGTCGTTTGTGTAACTCCTCAATCAATCTGTCGAAAGTTGTATTTCTAGTCTCCTGAGTTTGGTTGAGGGAAGGGTTTTCATCTTTGCCAATAAAGCGAGGATTAATTCGCTTAAAATCCTTTGTCCAGTAGCCGTGTACTGCGGCTTGTTCAATGAACAAGGCTTCAACTTGCTCAAACAATGGCGTTAGCCAAATAGCCGTGACGCCCATATTTTTCAGGTAGTCTAATTTTTCAATAACTCCCTGCAAATCTCCGCCCCAGTATTTACCCCAATCTTCTTGCTCCGGATCATAGAGTTCTGAATTGGGTCCTTCACTGTTTTCAGGATCGCCGTCAAAAAAGCGATCAACAATGATGAAGTAAATGACTTCTTGACGGAATTCGATGTCCCTAGTGTAGAGAAACTCTAAATCAACTTCGCTTTCTTTGGGTTCAGCTACTAGAAACTCAACTTCTGCTTGTGGATCATCAACTTTATACTGCTCTGGGGACGCCTGAGATGGAGGTGTGGCTACCATAATGTTACGACTTCAGATAGATGTTAGTTAACTCTAGGTTTGTCTAGCGCGATTAGGCTTCAGTGACTACAGCAATTCCACGCGAGTTGTGAATGAAAGCATCCTCTGTAGAGACGTTATGTGTAACATCTCTACATTTTCACCCGCGATTTGGGATTGCCCTATTCAGGCAAACGTATTCAGATTCTATAAATTATATTAATCTTAGTAAACTTTTGTGTAAATTAAAAAGAATTGGTATTTCTTTGTTGTCTTGTATCAAACAATGCATAACGGCCCTTCCCCAACATCTTGGCTTGATACATCGCCATGTCAGCATCACGGAGAAAGTCCTCTGAGCTGTCGTAGCCATCAGTACTTAAAGCGATGCCAATGCTAGCAGTGGAGAAGAGTTCCCGTCCATCAAGCTGGAGTGGTAGCCTTAGCGCTGCTTGAATACGATCTGCAACGCGAGTGGCGTCTTTAACGTCTTTGATTTTCTCCAGTAGCACAACAAACTCGTCTCCTCCCAGTCGCGCCACGATATCGCCAGTGCGTAGGCAGCCCTCCAGCCTTTGGGCGATCACCGCCAGCACCTGGTCACCGACAGAGTGACCATAGCGGTCATTAATTGCCTTGAAACGGTCTAAATCTAAAAACAAGACGGCGCAATCATCAGTCTGTTGTTGAACACGCTTAATAGCCTGCTTTAATCGCTTCAGAAACAAAACTCGATTTGGTAAACCTGTAAGCTCATCATAAAAAGCACTGCGGATCAGTTTTTCCTCTGCACGCTTGCGTTTTGTAATGTCTTGAAGAGTTAAAACGATGCCAGTTATGTTGCCTTGACAATCAAGAATTGGTCTAGCACTGTCCCTAACTACTCGCTCTGCTCCGTCCCTAGTGACTAACTTCCAGTCTTGCGGTACATTTAATAACCTTCCCCGTCGCATCGACTGCACGGCTGTGTTTCCAGCTTGTTCCCCAGTATCTTGATCAATCAGGCAACAGACTTCTACTAAATCTTTTCCAAGCGCCTCTGCTTGTCTCCAGCCGGTTAGTGCTTCAGCCACGGAATTAACAAATTGGATGCAGCCGTCAGCATCCGTAACAATCAGCGCCTCGCCGATACTTCTAATAATCGTGTCAAGCCACTGTTCTCGCTCCTGTAGTTTTCTTTCCATCTGATGCTTGTAGAGAGCTAGCTCAATGGCAATCTGTAGATCTCTTTCTGCAAATGGTTTAAGAATGTAGCCACACGGCCCAGTGACTTTAGCTCGACGCCATGTTGTCTCATCTGAGTGTGCTGTCAGGTAGATGACGGGAATTTTAAAGCGGGTGAGTACTGTTTCAGCAGCTGTAATGCCATCGATATCCCCGTTTAAATGGATATCCATTATGACGAGATCTGGCTTGCTATTTGCTACTGCTTCAATTGCTTCCTCACCCGAATCGATCACAGCAGGCACGGTGTAGCCTAGACGGACTAAACAGTTACTTATGTCTATAGCTACGACTTTCTCATCTTCAACAACCAGGATTTTGGCACTTCTCATGCTAAACTCCTTTGTTTTGTGCTACCGACCATGATTGAGATCTGCAAGCATAAACTCAATGATGAATTTAGTTATACCATTGCAATAAAGCTTCACAGTGCCTTCTCGTTGAGCATGGCACTCAAGGTAGACATATCTTATCTTTACTTGATAGGTTCAATTCGACCCGCTTACTGCTATTCTGGTTAACTCTACAGTAACTTTGCCAGCGAAGTCTGGAATTGGAGCAGCAAGTTTAGTTAACCGAACTTGAACCTGCATCACACCGTCAGCGGCCAAGGTGAGGTCAGCGATCGCAGTTGCTAATCGTTCTACCAAGGCAAACTTAGATGTTTTTACCAAATGCTGCACCGCGCTGATGATGGAGCGGTAATCAAGGGTATCGTCAATATTGTCGCTCTTGCCCGCCACCGAAAGGTCTAACCACAACGCCAGATCCACCTCAAACCACTGACCCAGCACCTGCTCTTCTCGCAAGTAGCCCGTGTAGCCATAGCAGCGGATTCCTGTTAAATGAATGCAGTCCATTTTGAGATCATCATCCTCACTCCCACTCAATCGTGCCAGGTGGTTTGGAAGTGATGTCATAAACAACGCGGTTAACGCCTTGAACTTCGTTAACAATGCGGGTAGAAATTCCCTCTAGCACGTCGTAAGGGACACGAGACCAATCAGCAGTCATGCCATCCTCACTGGAAACCAGACGCAAAACAATTGGGTAAGCATAAGTACGCTGGTCGCCCATTACACCTACACTGCGAACGGGTAGCAAAACGGCAAAAGCCTGCCAAAAGTCCTGGTAGATGCCGCGTCGATTGATTTCTTGACGCACAATGTAATCGGCTTCGCGCAGAATCTCCAGGCGTTCAGGAGTAATTTCGCCAATGATGCGGATTGCCAATCCAGGACCAGGGAAAGGTTGGCGCTGCACAATTTCCTCAGGTAGACCAATTGAACGGCCAACTTTGCGGACTTCATCTTTAAAGAGTTTACGCAAAGGCTCAACGAGCTTAAACCTCAGATCTTTGGGTAAGCCACCAACATTGTGATGACTCTTAATTTTTACAGCCACTCGTTCACCAGTTTTGGGATCGACGTTGGTGTCAGCAGATTCAATGACGTCTGGATAAAGAGTACCCTGAGCTAAGTAATCAAATGGTCCCAATCGCTTTGATGCTTCTTCAAACACGTGGATGAACTCGTGTCCGATGCGGCGGCGCTTTTCTTCTGGATCAGTGACACCAGCAACTATGGCGAGAAAGCGATCGCGTGCCTTTACATGTTCCACCGGGATATGAAACTGCTCTTGAAACAGTTTCACCAGTCGTTCTGGCTCTAATTTACGCATAAAGCCCTGGTCGATAAATACGCACGTTAGCTGGTCACCGATCGCTTGGTGGAGTAGAAAGGCGAGTGTGGAGGAGTCCACTCCACCAGAAAGTGCTAACAGCACTCGTTTGTCTCCCACTCTGGCGCGGATTTCTCGAATTGCTTCCTCAACGAAGGCAGCGGTTGTCCAAGTGGGTTCACAGTTGCAGATGTGGTACACAAAGTTGCGAATGAGCGCTAGACCACCGATCGAATGCACGACCTCTGGGTGAAACTGGACACCGTAATGCTTTTGCTCGTGATGAGCGACAACAGCACAAGGGGTATTTTCTGTATGTGCCAGTACCTCAAACCCAGATGGTAGCTTCGTGCAAGAGTCACCATGACTCATCCACATCGTTGTGCCGTCTTCTACATTGGTCAGTAGGTCTGTGGGATCATCAATTACCAATGACGCTTTACCATACTCACCCCGCTCAGCCCTTACCACTTCCCCACCTAGCTGCTGTACCATCAGCTGCATGCCATAGCAGACACCCAAAATGGGAATGCCTAACTGCCAAATTTGGGGATCGCAATGCGGCGCTCCTTCGTCATAGACGGAACTGGGGCCACCAGAGAGAATGATCCCCTTAGGATTTAGCTGCTGCAACTGAGCCGCTGTAGTGCGATAAGGCAGGACTTCAGAATAAACCTGAGTCTCACGAATCCGGCGAGCAATCAGCTCAGAGTACTGAGAGCCAAAGTCCAAAATTACGATTATTTGGCGATTCAGCTGCCCCACAAATTCCATCTGGGGTACCTGTTCGGTCTGTAGAGTTACAGTCATAATCTAGATATAAGATCTTGAGATGTGTAGAAGTAGTAAAACAGGAGGATAAAATTCCTCTTAAGATAGATACTTAAAAGACCTAATATAAATAAGCTATTCGTTTGAGGTTATTCCTACTAAGCTAGCACAAGTGAGCCAGCAAAAGGGTAGCAGACGGAAGGTTATACAGCAAAAAGAGAAAGGGCGAGAGGTTAAGGTGCCCTTTGAGTCTTGTCGATGTAGTATGTTGCTAAAATATTGTGTTTCTTGTACATACGCTACCACAGCTCACAGCAAGAGTTTGGTTTAATGGGCAGTGTGATCGCAAATTTCAGATTGATTGACCAATATCTTCTAGAAGCTTCCTACTACATCCCGCTGCGGGAAGTTTAGTTGAGCAATTATATATCTGACTGTGGAGAGTTTAATCAAACTCTTCGATTACATATCATTAAGAAAAGTGTTCTAAATGAGACCGGATGTCGTTCAAACGGTTGAGCGCAGCCCTCTGGCCAAATAGTCTAACTACGCCTGGTTAAAATAGTGGATTTCATTCCGGTGGAAACATTCTCTCCTCCAGCTTCGGATATAGAACTCTTGGCCACCGCCCCAGCGGCGATGCCTGCCACTCCCCAATCCAAAGCTTCTAAGCAAGATCTTCGCAATAGCCTCAGGGCCTCTACTCTAGATGGAATGTTCGCCGCCTTCTTTTCCAGCGTTGCTAGTGGTGTACTAATCACCAACTTCTTGCTTCAACTGGGTGCGAACGCCGTTGAGATTGGGCTGCTCTCCTCAATTCCCATGCTGCTGAACTTGCTTCAGCCGTTGGGAGCTTATTTTGCTGATCGAACCAATAGCCGTCATAATTACTGTCTATGGATTTTCGGCCCCTCGCGGCTGCTGTGGCTAATCTTAGTTATAGGAATTGGCTGGGTGAGTTGGTCTGATACCGAGCCCCAGCGGCTCGTCACCTGGACACTGGCAATAATTTTGTTGAGCAACATCCTTGCAGCTTTGGGCAGTGCATCATGGGTGAGTTGGATGGCAGCTCTAGTTCCTCATAAACTGCGAGGACGATATTTCGGCTTGCGCAATAGTGCCAGCAGCTTAACGACTCTGCTCAGCGTACCGCTGCTGGGATTCGCCGTATCGGCTTGGCCTAGTGGGCCAATACAGGGTTACGGAATAGTCTTGTTTCTAGGAATCCTGGCTGGGATAGTGAGTTTGGTATTTCAGTTCTTTATTGTAGACGTGAATCCCCAGGCTACACATTTTGCCTCCCCAGCATCTCAGTCGGTTAGCGCCCCTAACACCGATCTAAGCAGCAGTCCAGGGCAGCTGCAACAGGATAGCATCTTGAAAGACACGAATTTTTTGATGTTCCTGCTCTACTTCGGAACCTGGATGTTTGCTGTCAACATCAGTTCGCCGTTCTTTAATTTGTATTTGTTAGACAACCTGAAGCTAGACCTGAGTTGGGCAACAGTTTATACCAGCTTAGTGTCTGGAGCCAACTTGGTCATGTTGGTGTTCTGGGGTAAGCTCGCTGATCGATTGGGAAATCGTCCGTTGCTGCTATTAGTAGGTATTTTAGTAGCGGTGTCGCCCTTATTCTGGCTGGGAGTTGGGACCGATCAACTCTCTGTGTGGTTGTGGCTACCGCTTATACACCTGTTTAACGGCACGTCCGGAGCAGCGATTGATTTGTGCAACAGCAATATTCAAATGGAAGTGGTACCAGCGAATCGTCCTTCTAAGTATTTTGCGATCGCCGCAGCGGTGGCTGGCGTCAGCGGTGGCTTAGGGACAACAGTGGGTGGATTCTTAGCTCAGCTAGATGGTCTTGGTGGCTTACCTGGACTGTTTGCTCTCTCAGCTGTTGTGCGGTTGGTTGCTCTGTTACCCCTAGTATTTGTTCGCGAACCACGCAGTCAGCCTGTGGTTCAAGTGATTCGAAATCTTTTCAAGAAGCTGACAGTTGGTGGTCAGACGTCAGTGAGTGAAGGGGTATAGTTGAACTCGCCCTCGAACTTGCCGGATCGAGGACAATAAAAGTAAAACTATGAATCAGGTAGATTATCTCCGCATCAGCTT
>CAXUIV010000245.1:0-7064 GCA_964250875.1 uncultured bacterium | reverse complement strand
TAGCCATCTACGGGGCACAGCGCCGCCGCGACAGTGCTGTGACGATCATGGTAATCAATAAAACCGGCAACGATTTGACCAGTAGCTTGGCTTTAGCAGGATTCAGTCCAGGCGCGAAAGCTCAAATCTACACATACAGCAGCGCTAATCTAAGCGCGATCGCCCATCAGCCGGACGAATCGGTCAGCGCCACAGGCTTAAGCGCTACGTACCCTGCCAATTCCATTACCCTTGTTGTCATTCCTAAGAAGTGAGATTAGTTGTTGGTTATTGGTTATTGGTTATTGGTTTTTGGTTGCTAGAAGCTACCCTAACAACTAACAACCAACAACTAATCTACGACATAGCACTTCTAAGTCCTCCTGATCCAACTCCACTGGTGTCCCACTGCGAATGAGTTCAGCAAAGTCTTCATTCGGCACCATAATTGTCAAGGCATATAAGCGGCTGGAACCCGTGTTTTCAATGACATGGGTTCCAGTAGGTGGAACCAAAAGACTATCACCCGTCTGAATTGGGATCGTCTTGCCATCACAACTCGCTCTCCCTTCTCCTTTAAGAATGAAAAACATTTCTGCTGCATACTGATGCCGGTTGGGAGGCGTCTTGCCGCCGACATCAAAGATTTCAACGCAATAGGTGCAAGAAACATTCTCCCTCATTGGATCAAACACAATCGCTAATCGATTGGTATCACCAGGGCTAATGCGGTATGCTTGATAGTCCTTAGGAGATTTAGCAACAGCAATCATGCAGCGTTCCATCGGTCGTTTTCTCCTTATTAGCTCTGAAGGGCGTCAAGCAGGGCAAGAGAGTCCGTGACAAAACCGAAGCACTGCCTGACGTTGTAGAGCGTTGCTTGCCAGCAATACTCTGGGGAAGTTGTTCCTGTGCAGTCTTTAACAAAAACGCAATCATAGCCTAAAAAGTTTGCATCTTGTAACGTTGCCATTACACACTGGTCTGCGTTGACACCAGCAAAGAAAAGTGTAGTTCTTCCCAGATTGCGCAAGATGCTGTCAAGCGGGGTGTCCCAAAACCCGCTCATTCGGTATTTGTCTACCGAAATATCTCCCGACTGCTGTAGATCTTCCACCACAGCAGCTGCCCAACTGCCTGCCATCAGTACCAGCGCATCGTTGGCTGGTAGAGGCGCACCTAGTCCCACACCTTCTCCTGTCGGGTTGTAAACATGCAGTAAACTAGCACTGATATTAAGTAGATCAGGGCGATTGCCCCAGTTTACCCAAATCACAGGAACATCGGCGTGCCGTAGTGCTGGCAGCAGTGTTTTTAAGGGATTGATGGGAGCTTGGGCTGGTGTGATATCCACGCCGATGTGTGAAAGCCAGCCATCTGGATGACAAAAGTCGTTCTGCATGTCAATGACAAGGATGGCTGCTTTTGCTAGGTCGAGGCGTAGTGTCTTGGTGTCTGTTGGTAGTGTGATCGGACGTGGTTGGAGAGGGGGGCGGGTGATGTCAGCGATTTGGGCGTTGACTGCCCAGGCATTGGGTGGGATTCCTAGGGGGTGGAGAGGTTGGTTCATTTGTTTGTATTGGAGATCTGCTTGAAGCTCTCGCAAAGGCGCAAAGGTACAAGGAATGATTTACACTTCAGTTTGCAAAAGTTCTTTTCTTGTGTTCTTCTTTGCGCCTTTGCGAGAGCAAAAAAATACTTAGCTAAGAAGTCCATAGGGCAAAATCTGGGTTATTGTAATCCTGCCTTAGTCGAGAGTTCAATTAAACTAAAGGTTAAATTTGTGAGCTGTACGATACAGAGTGCTTTGATTCCTGTTGAGGGGGGTTATGAGACGGCGGATGTGCGGGTTGAGGGCGATCGCCTCGCGGTTGCACCTGATCCGGTTGTTGGTGATGTCGTTGATGGGCGGAATAAATTGCTGCTTCCAGGCTTTGTCAATGCTCATACTCACTCTTCGGAGATGTGGCAGCGGGGGCTGATCCCGCCTGTGCCTTTGGAGTTGTGGATTGCCGAACTGTATGACTTTACTCCCTTGGACCCAGAGCAGGTTTATTACAGTGCTTTAGGAACGGCAGTGGAAACGCTGCTGTCTGGAGGAACGAGTGTGGTTGATCACTTGGTTTTGATTCCAGGGCAGGAACTAGAGACGATCGCTGCTGCTGTTCGGGCTTATAGAGAAGTTGGCATTCGTGCCTTTATTGGACCGCTGATTCAAGATCAATCTCTCACTGCTGGCGTCCCGTCAGGAGAATACGAACGGAATCATTCGCCTTACTTCCGCTCGACTGCCGCTACGCTGGAACTGATGCAGGAGGCGGTGTCTCAGTTTCATCGACCGGCTGAGGGGGTGAGTATTCTCGTCGCACCCACGGGGATTCAGCTTTGTTCGGATGCCCTGTTTGAGGGGTGTATTGAGTTGAGCGATCGCGCCCACCTTTGTCGTCACGCCCATCTTTTAGAAACCAAAGCTCAACAACGGCTTGCTCAAGAAAAGTACGGCTGTAGTGGTGTTGAACACTTGCAGCGAGTCGGTTATTTGGGCGATCGGACGTCTCTAGCTCATTGCGTTTGGTTAAGTGACTCCGATATCGCGATCTTAGCAGCGACTCAATCCACAGTAGTCCACAACCCGCTCAGCAACTTACGCTTGGGCAGCGGCATTGCTCCCATTCTGAAATATCTTCAAGCTGGAGTTAACGTCACTTTTGGTTGCGATGGTGCTGCCAGCAATGACTCGCAAGACCTGCTGGAAGCAATTAAGATCGGTTCTCTATTGCATAACATCACCGATTTTGACTATCACCACTGGATTACTCCACGTCAGGCAGTGGAGATGGCATCGCTAGGCGGGGCAAAGGGATTGAATATGGCAGCAGACCTGGGATCCCTGACAGTAGGGAAAAAAGCCGATCTGGTACTCTATGATCTCACCAGTCTGTCGCTGCTACCCCGCACCGACCCAATTGGCTTACTGATACTCGGTCGTCCTAATCAGGCAGTACACAGTGTTTGGGTCAACGGCAGGCAGATTGTTGCTGATGGTAAGGTAACGACCATTAATGTTGATGACCTGCGGCAAGAATTATTCAACCGTAGCCAGTGGGATAGCCACCGGCAATCTCAAACAGTCTCTCAGATTGAGACTCACTACCGGGCAATCATGGGTTTACCGGAGAAGGCACTGGGTTACTCTTGAGGACTATGGCAATTTTAATCATTTACGAAAACCTATAGAGACGTTACATGTAACGTCTCTACAGAGGATTGCTATACAGGTGTTTAATAAAATTTAAATGACAACCATCCACAACCACAATCCCTTCCTCTCGCTCAATTACGAACCAGCTTTAGCAGCCCTGGGAGACGAATATTTTGATGAAGTAGCAGCAGCTGAATTTCCCCAGCATATCCTGCGCTTTCGTAACGACCAGCTGTTGCCCCGACTTGGGCTAGACCCCAAGAACGTCACTGACGCCGACTTCCTGGAAGCCTTTGGCAAATTTTACCTGAGGCGTCCTTTGTTGGCGCTACGCTACCACGGCTATCAATTTGGTCAGTACAATCCCCACCTAGGGGATGGGAGGGGCTTTCTTTACGGTCAAGTGCGTGGTACTGACGGCGTCCTCTACGACTTCGGCACCAAAGGCTCTGGCACTACTCCCTACTCGCGTGGCGGTGATGGTAGGCTGACGCTCAAGGGCGGTGTGCGAGAAGTGCTGGCATCTGAAGCCCTGCATCAGTTAGGAGTTCACACCAGTCGCTGCCTCAGCTTGGTTGAGACGGGTGAAGCTCTCTGGCGGGGAGATGAACCATCACCAACGCGGTCCTCGGTAATGGTGCGCTTCAGCCGTTCTCACATTCGCTTTGGCACCTTTGAACGGCTGTACTATCTAGAACGCCCGGACTTAATCAAGAAGCTACTAGACCATGTTGTTGAGCAGTACTACCCGGTGCAAAGTAAGGCTGGACAAAGTGAGGCTGACAAATATGCACTCTTTTACGCAGAATTAGTGAAACGGGTGGCAGAACTTACAGCTCAATGGATGGCGGCTGGTTTTTGTCACGGAGTGCTGAATACTGACAATATGTCGCTCACAGGTGAAAGCTTTGACTACGGTCCTTACGCTTTTATTCCTAGCTATGATCCCCAATTTACCGCTGCCTATTTTGACTATGGTAAACGTTACAGCTATGGCAATCAACCAAATGTTTGCAGATGGAATCTAGCGCTGCTCCAGCTGACGTTAGAAACAGCTATTGACCCCAGCAGCATGGCAGATGCGTTGGCAAGATTTGACGAGTATTATCATGCAGAATACAGGCATTTGATGATGAAAAAGCTGGGATTCGTTCAACTAGAAGTGTCACAGGCAGAGAGGCTTTTGGAGTTGACGATTCAACTTTTGAAAGACACTCAAATGAGTTATCATGATTTCTTTTCGAGACTAACTCAAACGTTTTCGTCTAGTTGGCGAGAGAATGCTAGCTTTATAATCCATGATCCAGCTGCAACACCAGAGGACTCAGAAAGCCTTAAAAACTGGCGGCACTTTTATCACAACACTTTAAACCTTCTGCCGTCTGCTGAGATGGAAAATGTCTCTCAATGTTTAGCAGATAGCAATCCTAAAACAGCTTTACTCAGGCCAATTATAGAAGCAGTTTGGGAACCAATCGCCAATGAAGACAATTGGGAACCGTTTTATGAGTTATTAAAGCGAATACAGATGAAAGAATGATGAAGATATTTGCCTTAGTCTGGCACTACGAAACGAGCGACAAATAATCCAAAACCCAAAATCCAAAATCTAAAATAAATCTTGGGGCCGATAGACAGCACCGACAGAACGATCTGAATTGATTTCAATGACTAAATCTACCCAAGTGGGATGTTTGACCAAGGGATCGATAAATAGCTCCGGGTGGAGTGATCGCCAAAAATACTCCACAAACTGATCGATTTCTGCATCATCCATTCCCGTCTTCTGTGCAGCCAACATTTGATGTTCTGCCTGTCGCCGCCATCTCTTTGTTAGGCGGTAATCAGTGGGGTAGAGCAAGATTAATCGGTCCAGTCGTTCCCATAAAGGAACATAGTCCTGTAATCGAGCATTGATATCACGAGCAAACGCCCGATCATCATCTGTCATAATGGGCGGCGGTGCGGTGTCAAAGGCTCTTGGGTCAAGAGGGCGGACACCGACAAACCAACCTTCAAACAGCACAATGTCTATGTTTTGTACGGATTCTGGCGATTGTCTATCTCCAGCACCTCCCCAGGCAGATTTATCAAACCGGGGAACTTGAATCGACGTGGTTGGTTGGCGTAGCTGGTCTAGCACTGTCAAACCGAGAGGGATATCATGGGTTCCTGGTGGGCCGCGCCACACCAGACGGGGGTCTTGTTCTCTTAAGGCAAGGCGATCGCTGTATGTTTTGTAGAGATCATCCAAAGACAGGGTGAGGGTGTTATATCCCATCTGGCCCAAAATCAATCCCAGAACTGCCGCCAAAGTGGTTTTACCTGTGCCTTGCCCACCTAATATTCCCTGGATGAAGGGCGAAGACTGTGCTTGACGGTAGGCTCCCAACTGCATCGCCAAAGGTAACCACAAGTTCCAGAGGCTTTCTAACACTTGACTGGGTTGAAGGTGGAGAGAATGACAAAATTGAACACAGGCTGGGTATACAGACTCCAGGAGATGCAATCGTGCCCAAATAACTTCATCCACATTTTCAGGTGTGGTGCCAAAAGCTTGATTTCTCAGCCGATCTGCCAGTGTCTCCATCGTTAATTGCCACATCTCAGATGTTGGTGATAGTCCTGCTGCCCTAGCTTGCAGAATTTCACCCAGTAAGGAACTTAGAGGCTGCCGCATACGACCAAGCTCCTAAGAGTATGCTCCAAAAGGCAGAAGCCGGATCGATGACAGGTCAAATGACTGATAAATATTTCTTGACGAAGATGTCGTGCTTTCATTAAGCCTGTTTGAATGATAGTGAGGGCTGTTGGCTGTCAGTTGTCAAGCGCTTGGCTGATGGAGCTTCCGACGACAGACTACAGACCATCTTTATTCTTAAAGATATGAAGATCAAATCGCCAGTGTATCCTACTGTTATTGTTGCTTGTTTGGTAGGGATTGTGGGGCTGCTGCTGTGTCTGCGGTTTAGTATATCGATTGAGCAAACGCCACCAGCATCACAGCAGCTGCCTCCCATTCCAGAACCATTGCCTTCGGCATCTAGCGAGCAGTCGCCAATCGTACCACTGCCTGCTCCAGTCCCGACGTCTCGTCTTGACCCAGCTGCTGTTGCGGCGCGTCAAGGGGCTTTGCGAATGAGTAATGAAACCGATCAGTCCGTGCGAGTGGCATTGCTAGTACGCCACTCTAGTGCGCACTCAGATGAACCAACCAGTCATCCAGCCCACTGGGATTTTGCCCCTGGAGAGGGCAGTCGTCAGGGATTGATTCTGTCCCTGCCTGAGGGCAACTTAAAGCTGAAGCCGGGGGACATTTTAGTTGCCTTTGCCCAGGATGGTTCCCGTCGCTACTGGGGTCCATACGTTGTCGGCGAGACCCCCTCACCGCTTTGGGATCGGCAAAAAGGTGAGTGGCATTTGACCCTACGGCATTAGGTCATGGGAAGATGACTGCTTAGATCATTGCTTACTGACTAAACTGGTTGCATGAAGAGTTTTGTTCGCGTTGCTCATTGGTTGAAAGACATAGAACCTCCAGTCCTTGTTTGGCTGTCGGCTCTATGGCTGCTCTTGATTGGCTGGCTGGCTTTCTTCTGGAATTTGGGCAGTACTGGCTTGATTGACGAGACGGAACCACTGTTTGCCGAGGCCGCCCGCCAGATGATTGTAAGAGGTGACTGGATCACGCCATTTTTTGACGGCGAAACTCGTTTCGACAAGCCTGCTTTAGTCTACTGGCTGATGGCAATCGGCTATCAAATCTTAGGAGTAAACACATGGGCAGTTCGTCTGCCTTCAGCGATCGCCGCCATGGGTCTGATCGTCCTCGGCTTCTATACGCTGCTATCTTTCGGACTCTCCAAATCCCCAACCCCCATCC
>CAXUIV010000244.1:0-7068 GCA_964250875.1 uncultured bacterium | reverse complement strand
CCTTTAGGACCGTTATTGTAGGTGTAGTCACCGTTGTAGTTCGCTAAGTCCGTTGTCAGTGTCTCGCCAAAATGGAATGGGGTTTGGGTTCCAGCACGGCAAGCATACTCCCACTCGGCTTCGGTAGGCAGACGATATTCTCGTCCGGTGGATTGGGAGAGGCGATCACAAAACTCCACCGCGTCATGCCACGACACTCGCTCAACCGGATGATTGTCTCCTTTAAATCCAGACCCCTCTGGATTTAGTTCTCGGCTGACTAGTGGTAGCGCCACTACAGCTTTCCACTGCGCCTGAGTCACCGGATACTTCCCCATAAAAAAGGCTTTTATATTGACCTCATGCTGTGGACCTTCGCTGCTAGACCGTTCTCGTTCATTTTTAGGAGAACCCATCATGAAACGTCCCGATGGAATCACGACCATCTCTAGCTGAACGCCATCACCCAGCTCTTCTACCCATTGTTGGATCTGCTGCCTTTGCTTACGGATTACCCATTCATTACCCTGACTCTTCTCAATAGTGGCAACCTCGACTTCCTGAGTCTGCAACGAATGAGACAGGGTTTCTGTTGCGGGTTCCACTAGTTGAGCGGTGATGAATTCAAGAACCTCTAACTCTGGAAAACTGAATTCCGCTGGAGAACTAATCCAATCGGTTCGCTGTTGGGCATCTTGTTCAACCATCTCAGCAAGCGTTGCATAGTCTCCGCCCAGACTTCGCAAGACTTGGGTCGCAACTTGGGCAAAGGGAAGAATTGCTGCTTGAGTCTCCGGACTCCAGTTTGACTTGGGTGATAGCAACGCTGTAAAGCTTTTAATCGGTGGGAGGTTGAGGCTCTCTGCAATTGCCTGAGATAGAGTATCTAAAACCTTTGTGGTTTGGTCCGTTGGCGTTCTCTCAACTAGCAAATCACGCACTCCTGGCGCAAAATCATACTGGATGGTTTCACCCAGCGATCGCTTAGTGCTTACCCGCTCCAACAAACGACTGTCATAGACCTCGGCAACATGAACAGGTTTGGCAGCTGATAGTAACAGTTTTTGGATCAAATGCACCACGTTTAAATCCACAGGCACTGCCGCCATCATGCTTGCTAGCTGCTTGGCAATGGGCGAGGCTGTGGCATTAAAAAGCTCAACACGGGCTTCTGGCGACTTCGGAACCACAACAGAGGCTGTGCGATCGCGCTCCTGATCTTTCACCCAGCTGAGGTCAAACAGTCGAGCTGGTGTGTACTGACGACCAGCCGCCGCCACTACCAAAGCCCACTGTTTGAGAGACTTAGCTGCTAAGGTCACCACTGGCACAGTTAGGGCGTCAGCTAACTCTGCTTCATTCCAGCCAGAACGTTGCTTGATTCTAAGTTTGGGTCCCGGCGCACCTGGAATAAGAGCGCTAGCTTGAACACTCACCCCAACATCTAACTCACTTTGATCCCACAGGCGTTCTGGTAAGAGCTGCACAATGACTGTCGGCTCGTGAATACTCCACATCCGTAGCAGGCTATGAATATCTCCTGATTTCCAAACCTTTGAACGACAATCACTAACCAACAGCACCAGCCGTCGCCCTGTCGGATCGATCAGTTCTTTCGGACTGCGATGGGATTGAGCGATCGTCTCTTGGGACTTCCGAGAAACCAGGTTTAATTTGCCTCGATCTGTTCCTTCAAGCCACCAGGTTCGTACATTGCGAAATGCACCTTGCCGCTCTAGGATCTGCCGAAATTCCAGCAGCGTGTCTTCCCAGATAAAGCTAAATTCAGAGGCTTCAATCACCAGTTCTAGATCCAACCAGCGTTCAAGCGCTGGTTTAAGCACAGGTAGCCAAATTTTCCGTTCTGCAATGTTATCGACTGTAGCCACTTCGTCTAGAACTTGCTGGCTTTGAGAGCGGGTTTTTCGCATCAGCGGACGCAAGGCTCGTCCAATTGACAGCGGATCTTGTAGTGCCGGGGCTGCCTGGACCTGAATCGGTAAGCCGGATTCAGGCTGTTCGGTGGTGCTAGGCTCTCTACGGCTGTTAGGTAAATAGGCAGACACGGCGGGCGGTGATAGCTCCTGTACCCCAGCGACCTCCTCAATCGTTACAGTGGATTCTGGTGCGGCAGTCTCAGGATTGTCATCGACGATCATCCCAGCGTCTGCCCCCATCTGGAGTGCTAACCAGATTGCATCAGCAATATCTTCATCGCCGAGCAAAGATTCAGCCTCTGTATATGAGGCTAAATCGCGATCACTTAAAATTAAGTCTGCCTGTTGCAGTTTCTCAATCAAAAGATCGATCATGTCCGATCCACAACAGGGCGCGAACTGTCTAGCGCAGCCAGCAGGTATTCGATCAACCGTTCCTCATCATCACCGATAAGCTCTCGTTCACGAGTCACCATAAAGATGGCATTCAGCAGTTGATCGGTCGCCAGTTCTTCTTTACTGCGTCGGGTGAGAAAGGCACCGATCAGTTTGTCAACCTCCTCTCTCAAGGCTATCTCATCGCCTAAGTGGGCATTGACAATGCGCTTTAGTTCGTGGCGGTCGGGTTCCCGCATTGTCAGCCGCAAACAGCGACGTAAAAAAGGTGGAGGAAAGTCGCGTTCCCCATTGCTAGTCAAAATCACCAGCGGAAATTCTTTACAAGTAATTCGCCCACCCGCCGGAATCTGGGATCTTCGATCTCGGCTGTCATCATCTGTGTAGGCAGTTCGCACCGAAACCTTGACTGGATACTCCCTATTGGTATGGTCTTTTTCCAGACGGGCTAATTCAGGAATCTCAAACCGTCCTTCCTCAAAAATCGTCAGTAAATCATTCGGTAGATCGATATCGCTCTTGTCAATTTCATCAATCACGAGGACACGAGGACGTTCAGACGGGAGAAGAGCAGAGCCTAGGGGTCCTAAGGTAATGTAGTCAGCGATTTGTTGCGGATCCTCAGTCCGAACACCACTGCCTTCTGATTGCTTAACAGCCTGTAAGCGCCCAATGGCATCATACGTGTAAAGCCCATCTTTGAGACTTGTACGGGTAGTGATCGGCCAGTAGAGAACCTCACCCAGCTTCAGCTCCCGCGCCACAGCATAAGCCAGAGAAGACTTTCCCGTGCCGGGTTTTCCAGTCAGCAGCAGTGGTCTACGCAGATAGAGAGCCGCGTTGACCATTTTGACTTCTCCAGGACGGCATTGAAAAGTTTCCCCTCGATGCTTCCGGCGGCTCACACCTGGGCTAATGTCTTTCCCAAACGGACGCCAGCTAGGAGCATCCGGCAAGTCATCAATGCCATCATGGGGTTCTCGGTTATCGCCTTGAAAGATTTTCCAGTCACTCATGGCAGTGCAGGTGAGTTAAGCAGATTTTGGTGGCACTAAGTCTGGATCGTCCCACAAAAGAGACAGGTGATGCCCAATATGGCCATCCTTAGGTTGTCCGCGAGATTCACGGCGCTTGTCTCTTACAGCTTGGGGGAGATTGCTAAGACAATGAGCCTCCAAGACTCGACCCAATTCAATTTCATTCGCAGCCTCGGCTAAGTCAGAGCGTCCCCAGATTGCCAAAGGAAAGCCCATTTCGAAAATTGCGTCAAAAATACTAGGAAGACAGTCTTGACTTGGAGCTTTAATCAGTTTCAAGCCAACCATATTTTTATTTTCTTCGGTCAATTTATAATTCAAATCATCATCATCGTCATCGTATCCTATAAATACATTAAGTGCCTTTTGCTGAAGCAAAGACTTTTTTTGCTCCCATTTTCCTTTCCACTTTTTTGCTTGTTTATATCTACGGCTTAAACGCTCATATAACCTGACAAAAACCTTGTAACGATGCCCTATGGGCATATCACCTTTAATCGCCTTAATGAGCCAACTATCGGCATCACAGTTGAGAAGTTCTTGGGGCAAGAAAAGGTGTACTTCCGAATCTGTTGAGAGTTCTTCATCAACATTTTCTTTTTCAAACAATTGCTTTAATCCATCACGAATTGCTTCTAAGGAATATGTTTCATCGCCCGTCAACCCACTATTAATATCTGAACCGATTGCCTGACATCCTTGTCGAGCTGTCTTATATTGTTCAATGTCTTTAATCAGCCACACCTGGAGACGATACATTTCCTCCCCGTTGTAAGATTGGGTCGTGGACTCATCACTGGGACTAACAACTATTAGCAGGGCTGTTTTAACATTCTGGTCCTGCTCATTCTGCTGTTCTTCTAAAACAGCTCGAAGTTCAGACCAATGATTACAGTATCGGTCTCCCCAACTTTCAAGTGAGCCGATCAAATCCCCATTGTCTGAAATTAGCAGCAGACGAGCAGCAAATTCTTCGAGTGCTGTGTAGTTTGCTCGACCTCTAGGAATTCTTAATAGCTCAGTTGTTAGCGATTTTACCGTTTCTATATCTGACCGTCTGTACGATCGGGCATGCACTACGGCTCGATAAGCCCGCCGCATTTCATCAAACTGAGCGTCAGAACGTTGCAAAATTTCTATCAGCCGATCTAGGGTATCACGATCGGCTTTCTCCTTAAGCTCTTGTTCTCGGGTTTTAATCTTCTCCTCAAGCCCTTCTATTTCCTTTACGATCGACTCCAGTTGGGTTTTTAGCCTATTTTGCGTAGGACCGTCTAGCTCCGTCCGAAGTTGAAGTTTAACCGTCTCATAGTCCTGACGCTGATCGAGCAACTGTTCTTCCCAATGTTTGAGTATAAGATTCTTACTATCCATTCCCCTGTTCCAACTGCTGCAACATTTGTTCAGCTCGATTTATATTCTGTGTAATCAAGTCTAGTTTGAGTTTTAGCCTTTCTTGGGTAGGACCATCTAGCTCCGTCCGAAGTTGGGCCTTAACCGTCTCGTAGTCCCGCTCCGAGTCAGACAGTTCTGTGGTCCAGCGATCCACCTGTAACCGCTGAGAAAGACTGGGTTTAGGTAATTGAGATGCCATTGTAGAGTTAAACAACTGTCCTCCCTGATTATCCTGCCAGCGCAGATACAGAACCGGACGGTACCATTGATTTCCCTCAACATCCATCGCTCGAATTCCCTGATTGAGAGCCATCAACAGAGACTCCTTTTTCCCCAGAACTCGATAAAACTGCTCGGCAAAATCACAAGCCGCATCAGCTCGCAGTGAATATTGCATCGCCACAACTGCCGGAATCCTTTGGTCGATTAGGTTTTGAGCCATGCCGTTAAAAACTGATCCTGCCACAGCCATCCCCGACTGGCAAGCACTCAGCACGACAAGTCCAACACCGTATGGTTCTAACAAGGCTGCAAACTGTCTGGCGCTCACATAGTCTGGGCCACCATGTTCTGTCTCAAACACCAGATATCCATAAGGATCGGGTAATGGTCGATCGCAGGCTTGACAAAACTCCGCTTTGATACCGCGATGCATAGTCGAACATGCCGTACAACGCTTGCCAAATACTCCATGCCCGTCAAAGTGCAAGACATGAGGCACTTGTTCGAGTGAGCAATCAGTTAAATAGCGATTCAGTTCCTTTCGGGTTGATGCTGGAAGCAGTTGCAGTTGAACCAATCCGGCACCACTCGCCCGCTGTAAACCAGCTTGAACCGCTTGTTGTTCCTGTGGGGAAAGTTGGGCCAGTCCTTGCGGTCTAGCAGAGAGCAGCAATACCCGGATCTGCTCTTGGCCAAGAAAGCGGGGTGGTGAGGACTCATAGGCAATGTAGCGGGAGAGCCTAACTTTTTGGTGCAGCAGAAAGCGTTGACCATCATGCAGCAATTCCCAAGGGTAGTCAGCCAATCGCGATCGCTGGGTAGAATCTGTTGCAAATTTAAGGCACAGGTGCAGGTCGGTATGGCGTTGCTCAGCTAAACGCAGGGAGTACTGCAAAGCTTGTTTGAGAAAACTATCTGACGGAAACAAGGATTGATAAAGGGACTGTCCAATCCGTTGGAGATAGGTTGGATTGAAGTGCTGTCGATCTGCAAGCAGGATACCTTCACCCACCAGCCAATCTGCCTCGCCAGCTTCAGGAAAGTTTGCCGCCCGAAATTCCCCGTTGCTCTCTAGAATCTTGATGACGGTTCTTCTCCAATCTCGCTCACCCGTCCAAAACGGTAAATCGCCTTCTGCCGATCCGTCCCCAAAGCCATCAGGGACTCGATTGGCGATCGCTTGAAACCGTCGCTCATCAAGTTGAGAGAGGTACAGCTCTAATAGCTCCATGCCACTCGCCTCGACCTAAATACGTGGACGGACATAACGCAAACTCTGTTACAGAATGTAAACTGCCCTTTCTTTGTCATGCCCCATGCCCGACCTTTCAAAATTGGTCAGCCAGATTGCCCTCTTCGCCTTTGAGGAGTGCCTCCAAACTCTGCTTCACCGTTGTCGGCACCTTGTCGGAATGCAGTGTCTGGTAAAACTCCATGAGGCGTTCTTTATCAAACAGAGGCGACAGGGTGACTTTAACAGTGTGTACATCTTCTCGCTTGATCACTCCCCCTAATTCTCCACCACCGATGGAGACGACGTCAATTTTAACCCCACCTTTGCCTTCTCGACTCACCGTGACCTTAAGCTCTAACTCCACAGCATCGACAAACAGGATGGGGGCATCAGCACTTCTACCTGGGACCGTAGAAAGCAGTTCCTGTTTCACCTGTTGAATGAGTTCGGCAAGACCGATAGATTGCTGCGGCTGTTCAGGCATTGGCGTCGCTCACTTGATGGGATGACATCTTCCCTTAAGAATACATTGATCGCGCCTTTGATTTCGGAGATTTCACGTTAGGTTGAGATAATCTACCTACCGATAACCTGTGTAGAGACGTTGCATGCAACGTCTCTACACACCGGATCCCGCCAATCACTTTGATTGAACCGCTGTGACGGGCTTTATTCTCCGTTTTCGGCGGTGTATTCTTCATCTGGGTTGATGCCCAATGCCCAAAGTCGTTCAGCCAGCTGGTCTGCCCGTTGACGTTCAGCCTCTGCCCGTTGACGTTCAGCTTCTGCTCGTTGACGTTCAGCCTCTGCCCGTTGGCGTTCAATTTCTCTGCCTTGGCGTTCAATTTCTCTGCCTTGGCGTTCAATT
>CAXUIV010000243.1:0-7072 GCA_964250875.1 uncultured bacterium | reverse complement strand
GCCAGTTGGCTCAACACCATCTGCAAGTCACCCTCGCTGTCAGCCTCCACGCCTCCAATCAAAATCTGCGAACGCAGCTCATCCCCAGCGCTCGACCATATCCCTTAAAAGCCCTACTAGCTGAATGTCGGGAATATGTGCAGTTAACTGGTCGGCGGGTGACTTTTGAGTACGTCCTCCTAGCAGGAGTGAATGACTTACCAGCTCAAGCAGATGAATTAGCCGAACTGCTGCGCGGTTTCCAAAGTCACGTTAATTTGATTCCCTACAATCCTATTCAAGAAGTAGAGTACCAACGGCCAAGTCGCGATCGCATTCAGGCTTTTGCAATTGTCCTAAAGCAGCGACAAATTGCTGTCAGTGTTCGCTACTCCCGTGGATTGGAAGCTGATGCTGCATGTGGGCAACTGCGGGCAA
Source organism: uncultured bacterium (assembly GCA_964250875.1). Lineage (GTDB taxonomy): Bacteria > Cyanobacteriota > Cyanobacteriia > Cyanobacteriales > Chroococcidiopsidaceae > CAXUIV01. The sequence goes on along the minus strand of CAXUIV010000243.1, from coordinate 6,655 downwards.
CCCAACCTTAGAGCCGTTGAGCATAGATGCCGGGGGCATAAGCTTCAATCACTCTACCTGTAAGAGAACAAGTCACCATCAGGTAGTCACAGATTGGACATTGAGTCCTGGTCAGTTGGCTGCTCTGTATATAGTCACGTTCACCCTCACTGCCGCAATTAGGACATCGAACCTTTTGTGTTGCCAACATTTTAAAACCCTCGATTCAATTAGTTTTTATGAAAAAAAAGTCATGCTAAATTGAGCCAAGCGTAAAGGCTCTTTAACGTCGCTTCTCCAATAGCTAGTGAAAGCTGTTGAGGCAATATGCATTTCGTCTCTCAGTGACTGTTGGATTAAAACCCTTTTGTCTCGACAACAAAAAACAAAAATAGATTAATAATCGTTCTGTCAACTGTTAAGAGCTAAATGAATTTTGTGATGTCTCTATGTAATTATCTCAGTATTTATGTATGGGTGACATGTAACTTGAGATAGAGTAAATAAGGTTTTACCCCGGTACTTGCTTTTGATTGAAGTGATCCCCGTAGCTATTGCTTTTAAATTATAGCGTTTACCTTAGAAAAGCTGGATGGCCAAACTGAGGAGACACCTCCACCGCAAGCGCCTTCATCTACAGGGTTTAATGCTAAGACTTCTCTACACATTCCGCCTTTAAGACAACCAAGCTCTCCTCCTGGAAGACAGTACAAGGCTGCATTAACTTTGAAACAGCCGGTATGCCCTGCTTCAGATTTGCTGTCGCCTCTGCGGCAGCTGGTTGATACTGCTTAATCCAGCTGTTGTGAGCGATGTACTCAGGTTTAAAGGCAGAGCTATCCAACACCCAGAAATCTACACCGTATTTATGAATAAAGTGTTTTACCTCGTTGAGGTCTGGACTGTATTGGGCATCAATCAGGTCAATCATGCGTTGGCGAAACTGAGCGTAGTACCTTGTGTGGAAAGGTAAAGCATATTCTTTTCCCACTAGAACCGACCTCTTCGCAAAGACTGGGACATTATCTGTCTCGCCTGATAAGGATGCAATCAGGCTGTCTTGTGGCTGCCGCTGTAAAAATTTATACAGCTCCGGTAGATGACCTGATACGTATGGAGTCCTAGGAAAAAACTTCAAAGTACTTGGGTACAGAATCAGTCCTGCTAATACCAAAACTGTAGTACCCAATGCCCAAGCTTGTCGCCCTTGGTGGCGCAATTTAGATTGTGCCCACTGGAAAACTGCATCCAGCACTACGGCGATCGCTAAACCAGTGGCGATCGCGAACACAATTTTAAAGCTGTGGTGGGTATAGCGACTGGGCCAGTGCAGCTTGAACGCTAGGGCATGGGCAGCAAAAAACATTCCTAAAGATGCCACCACAATCTGCGGCAGAATGACAATTCCGCTCTTGAAATGCCTTGTTAGAGGAAATCGAGCGGGAAATAGGAAAAGGATTGGCAGCACCAGCCCAATAAACAGTTGAGGAGGACTCATTAAGGCCAAAGCACCACTATCTCTACCGTCAAGCCAAAAATCCACCGGATTGAGATAAAAATAGCTGACTCGTCCTCCTGACAGGTACTCTGGCATTGTTCTAGCCATGGCTGCCGTTATTGTTGGCCCAAACTCAGAGGATTTGATTGTGTAGGGCAAAATCGTTAGCAGGGCAACACATAATCCCGTCACACAGAACAGATAATCCTGCCGATTCCGGGAGAGATGCCTTCCCTGCCAATCCCATAACCGCAGCAGCAAGATACCTGAGGATATAAACGGAATTAACGGGTAGAACAGTCCTTGGAGGGCGATCGCCACCAGGCAGGGCCACAGCGATCGCCGTAGCAGGTAGTACAAAAATACTAATAGCAGCGGATACAGAAAATCCCTAGGGCACCCGGAGACCAAGTCATCATGCATGCAGAGGGTTTGATTTAGCAGTAGCGTGGCGATAAAACCTGCTAATGGCACCGGCAATATCTGCATGCAGACGGCGAAACCATAAACCGTGGTCACCAGCCCCAGCACCATTGGTAAAAGCTTACTCAACAAAACTGGGTCAACACCCAAGCCGGACATGAGCCTATAGAGCGCCCCGTACCCTATCGGTGTAACGGACTGAAAATAATCAGCAATTAAATCATGGGGAAACAGTTCTGGATTTGAGTACCGATACATCCAAGATATGTACTCGCGGGCATTATCCCCGACGACGTACTCACCCTGAAAGGCTCGCCGTAGCGCCAGGGTGATGTAGGCAGCCGCAAAGCACAAGCTTAAACCTAACCAGAAGGCTACAGCAATTCTAGAGGTGCTGTGTCGGTGTTTCTCCGCGAGCGGCGCAGTTAAAAATCTTTGCAGGCGAGTAATTGTCATGACCCATAAACGTCAGAAGCGACGGATGATAGGCAATTCTACCCCGTCGCTGCTCCACTTTCCCTGCTGCTAGCTAATTGCGCCAAATGCTCGTTCACAGGCGGTACTTACCAAGAGTGCTACTCTTTGCGAACGACAACGATTGTTAGTTGAGCGGCTAACACTCCAACTGCTGTAAGCGCTGCTACTACTGGAAAAAAGACAGCACCAACCAAACCACCCAATACTCCAACCGTCAAAGGAATTTCTACCAGTGTGCGTCCGGAGTTGTTTTTGAGCGCGATGGAACGAATATTTCCTTTGCGGATCAACTCCTTAACCTTGGTCAGTACGGCGTCGTTGCTAATCTTGAACTCTTCTACCCGAACTTTTTCTTCTGGCATTGATGGCTCTAGAACTGTTGCACCAACATCAACAGTCGCTACTTGATTTTCAAAACTCTCTACTTGCTCGTTCATCATTTTGGTTGAGGCGGATCAAAACCAGCCTTGAATGCGACACCTTTATCTTGCCTAATTCCCACGTTGAATAACTAGTATGAGAACCCTACTGGGGGGTTCGTATTTCCCCCTCAGCCGTAGGGTGTAGGCTCAAGAGCCTATTAAGACATTAGTGCGTGAAGATATCGAGGACTGCACCTGTGGCTGCGCCACCGACGGCATGGCCAAGAAGATTGTGCTGACCTGTAATCGCGCCTGTCACAGTGCTTGCTGCGGCACCAGTTGCAGCATCTCGCGCTAAGTTCCGGTTTCCACTTGCACGTCTAACTGCACTGACAGAAGCACCAGCTGCCGCTCCATCAACCGCATTGCCGAGAACCGAGCTATGGCCTGTAACAACTCCAGATACGACGCTAGTCACTGCTCCAATACCAGCATCGCGAAGGGTATTGTCACCAGCAGAGGCAGGTTTAATGGAAAAGAAGGTGGTTCCAACTAGACTCGCAGCCATCAAGCTGGGAACAACTGTAAATCTTAAAATCCGATTCATCTCTGTGCTTCCTTAAGTAACTACTGGAGAAGACCTGTAGATTTTCCCCAGAACCTTATATAGAAAGTTTAGACAACAATACCAAATTTGCCCTAAGCCGATTGGATGAAGTGATTTACCTCCAAAGGTAGATCGAATTGGGCCATATCTAGGCTGGGTTAATTCAGTGAGTTCTTTCTGGAGATTTCGCCACTGGTACTGATCCCACCTGAGAAGTGCGATCGCGGCGATTTACCAACCAGCCTGTGATTTTCGTCAATCCCTTAGTTGTAAAAACTCCCTGGGATTTTTGGCCTATCAGTTGACCACCACCAACTTCTTTATGTGACCAGAAATGGCCGTTAAAATCATAGTGACTCATTGTTTTCCCCATATAAGCAAATTTCTAAAACCTAGACGCTGAGAGCAGAATCTAAAGCTGTCATCATCATATAGACTGAATATTTTATTTGAGAGAGCAGAAAGTCATGAATCTAGGCGTGACAAAAGTCATGGTGGAGTAAGAGTAGGTTAAAGCAATGCCAAGCGACAGCAACAGCAGTAGGCTGTAACGCGGGGCGATCGCGCCCTTTCCTCAATAAAGTCATGCTCCGAGGTAAAGTTTTATCATCAATACATAACTTCCTTTATTAACAAGCTTTAATTGAATTAGTAGGGTTAATAAAAGGAATAAGCGATGACTGTCACTCGAAGGTTGCAGCAGGCAATGCAGTACGTTGCAGAGGCAGTGATGAAGACTTTTAGTCCAACTGAAGACGACTACCCGGTAACAGGAACTCAGCCCTTTGAGGGAAAACTTGCTAAAAGGAGAAATCGGATAAAAGCTCAAGGTCGTTAACTTTATAAAGACGACTTAGCAATCCTAGTTTGGTTACGAATGCGAGGATTGCTGTGTAGAGACGTCGCAGGCAACGTCTCTACGGGCTGTTCGCGAATGATCTGGCACCGTCATACTGGAGGAGTACCACTGAGATTGCGGTAGAGAAGTCGTATATGAGCTTTTATTCCCAAGTCATTCTTCCCCAATTTCTAGATTGGGCAATGTCTAGTCCTAGTCTGTCTAAATATCGGCAGCAAGTTTTAGCCAATGTGCAGGGAGAAGTTTTAGAAATTGGATTCGGCACAGGGCTGAACCTGCCGCACTACCCTGACCACATTCAAAAACTCATCACAATTGATACAAATCCTGGAATGAGAGCTTTGGCGCAAAAACGCATCCAGGCTGCTGCGATCGCCGTAGACGATCGAGTTCTCGACGGTGAAAACCTGCCAATGGCAGACAACACCTTTGACAGCGTCGTCAGTACCTGGACACTATGCAGCATTGCCAACGTAGAGCAGGCGCTGAGGGAAATCTACCGAGTCCTCAAACCGGGAGGGCAGTTTATCTTTATAGAACATGGTCTGAGCAATGACCCTAAAGTTCAAGTCTGGCAGCATCGATTGACTCCTCTGCAAAAAGTCATTGGTGATGGCTGTCATCTTGATCGCGACATCAGAAAGTTAGTTGAAAACCAGTTCAAGACAGTTAAGTTAGAACAATTTCAGGCAGAGGGCATTCCCAAGGTTGGAGGTTATCTATACAAGGGCATTGCGCTCAAAAGTTATGATCGCGCTGCATCCACTCAGCAATAATAGTCAGGAGTTTTACGCGGAACAGTGTCGGTTTTTAAAAACTGCACTCAGGCGGTAGGCCAACCGCAACCTGATGTCTTAACCTAATTCTATTTAAACTCAAGCCGACCGGAGAACCGGGGTTTTGTATGGCGATCACAAAGTAGAATATAATCATCTACTCGAACTGTCTAGGAAAGATATGTCCCTTCGATTAGGCGATACAGTCCCCAACTTCACTCAAGCCTCTACGGATGGCGAGATCAATTTTTACGACTGGGCAGGAGACAGCTGGGTTGTGCTGTTCTCTCACCCCGCAGACTTCACTCCAGTTTGCACGACTGAACTCGGCGAAGTTGCCCGCATCAAGCCAGAATTCGACAAGCGCAACGTTAAGGTAGTAGCTCTTAGCGTCGATAATGAGAATTCCCACAAAGGCTGGGTGGGTGATATTGAAGAAACTCAGCACGTTAAGTTCAACTTCCCAATTTTAGCAGACCCAGATCGTAAGGTTTCCGACCTCTACGATATGATCCATCCCAACGCCAACAATACCCTTACCGTTCGTTCTGTCTTCATCATCGACCCCAAAAAGAAACTCCGTCTGACATTTACCTACCCTGCCAGCACCGGACGTAATTTTGACGAAATCCTGCGAGTGATTGACTCTTTGCAGCTGACTGACAACTACAGCGTCGCCACTCCAGCCAACTGGACAGAAGGGGAAGACTGCGTGATTGTCCCCTCGATCAAAGATCCGGAAGAGCTGAAGCAGAAATTTCCTAAAGGCTACACCGCACTCAAACCTTACTTGCGGATAACACCCCAACCCAACAAGTGACATTCACAAATTAGATGAATAACAGTAGCCTGATGGATTGGGCAACGACGACCGTCAGGCTATTTTTTATGCTGCCCCGACGCGATACATAAATACCTCTGCCTCATGATGCTGATGGAGAACACCGCTATAAGCCAAAATTTTTAAAGGAACCCTAGGTAATCTCAGCATGGATATTAAAAGCGGCTTTGTAGGAAGTGTTGGCAACACGCCGTTGATTCGGTTAAATAAATTCAGCGAAGAGACTGGGTGCGAGATTCTTGGCAAGGCAGAGTTTCTCAATCCCGGAGGCTCAGTCAAAGATCGGGCAGCGCTTTACATCATCAAAGAGGCAGAAGAAAAAGGTTTACTGAAGCCCGGTGGCACAGTGGTAGAGGGAACAGCCGGAAACACCGGCATTGGGCTAGCCCACATTTGCAACGCCAGAGGCTACAAATGCCTGATCATCATTCCCGATACCCAGTCTCAAGAGAAGATAGACGCCCTGAGAACATTGGGCGCAGAAGTCCGTCCAGTTCCAGCTGTGCCGTACAAAGACCCAAACAACTACGTGAGACTCTCTGGCAGAATAGCCCAGGAAATGGAAAATGCTATCTGGGCCAATCAGTTCGACAATTTAGCGAACCGACACGCCCACTACGAAACCACAGGACCAGAGATTTGGCATCAGACAGATGGCAAAGTAGATGCTTGGGTGACATCCACAGGTACCGGCGGCACCCTCGCTGGAGTCGCAATGTACCTCAAAGAGAAAAACCCTGCCATTAAAACAGTCTTAGCTGATCCAATGGGCAGCGCTCTCTACAGCTACATCAAGACAGGTGAAACAAAATCAGAAGGTAGCTCCATCACCG
>CAXUIV010000242.1:0-7096 GCA_964250875.1 uncultured bacterium | reverse complement strand
TTTACGCCGGAGGTGATGGCTGGGCTGCGTCCGCACGTCTCCACGGCTGAGTTAAATGGCGATCGCTTATCTCTCGTCCTACTAAGTGGCACTACAAGTGTCGCCCCCCTAGTCGCCCAACTGGTGCGGGCAGGAGTCGAGATTGAGGAAGTCCGCAAAGGTAGCGCTAGCCTGGAGGAAGTTTTCTTAACTCTGATGGAACAACCATGATTGCAATCTGGACTGTCATCTGGAAGGAATGGCGAGAATTGCTTTTGCTCTACGGTAGCCGCCAGGGAACTGTGGTGCGGCTGCTGTTTTCCGGGCTGATTATTGCCACCTTTCTGCCGTTGCAGACGGAGAACTGGGTAAACTCACCTTTAGTCATTGGTATATCTGGCTGGCTACCGCTAGTTTGGGTATCTGTCATTATTGCAGATGCTTTTGCCGGTGAGCGCGAACGGCATACGCTAGAGACTCTGTTGGCTAGTCCGCTGTCAGACAGAGCTATTTTACTGGGTAAGGTAGGTGCAGCAGTCGGTTATGGTTGGGGATACACGATGCTCATCCTCCTACTGGGATTGCTAACGGTGAATGTGTTTCACGGCGAAGGGCGGTTGATGCTTTACTCAGCACCAATTGCTCTAGGTGCGGCCACCTTGGCTTTAGAAACTGCCCTGCTAGCAGCTAGTGCCGGTGTGTTAGTCTCCTTAAGAGCGACGACAGTGCGGCAAGCTCAACAGCAGCTAAGTTTAGCGGTTCTAATTTTGACTCTGGTTCCAAGTTTAGGCGTCACGATACTACCTTACCAACTACAGACAAGCTGGTTCTCGACTTTAAAACACACGGCGACAACAGAGGTGTTTTTGCTAATATTGCTGGTGCTACTGGTGTGTGACTTGAGTCTGCTGCTGTTAACAATGGCAAGGTTCAAGCGATCGCGCTTAATCTTAGACTGATCTTCGTACCTTTGCGCCTCTGCGCCTCTGCGAGAGCCAAAATACTATTTCTGCAACAAATCCCGTCCAACCAAGCTGATAATCGCCGCAGTCAACTCAGATGGTTCCACAGGCTTCGTCAGGTGCTTCTGGAAGCCAGCTTTGAGTATCTGTTGCCGATCTGCCTCTCCTGCGTATGCTGTCAGAGCGATCGCGGGGATTTGTCCTCCTCGTTCAGACATCGCTCTGATTTGACGAATGAGCATATAGCCATCCTCCTCCGGCATCCCGATATCGCTCAACAGCAAATCTGGCTGCCACTGCGCAAATACTTCTAGAGCCTCAAGTGCTGATGCCGCACTGCGCACTTCAGCTCCATCCTGTTCAAGCAGGAAGGTCAAAAACTCTAGTGTATCAATATTATCATCCACAACCAGTACCCGTATACCCTCAAGAGGTGAGAACGAAGCAGGAGGAAGGGAGGGGGATACGTCAGCCCTAACTCCTCCCTTCTGACTGTCTTTCAAAAGAGGTAGCCTGACGGTAAAGGTCGAACCCTTACCTTCGCCCGAACTCTCTGCCTGTATGGTCCCACCGTGCAGTTCTACCAAGTGGCGGACGATCGCCAGCCCCAGCCCCAGCCCACCAAATACCCTTGTTGTTGTACTGTTCTCCTGACGGAAGTACTCAAACACATAGGGCAGAAAGTCATGATTGATACCCCTACCTGTATCGCTCACCTGAATCTGAGCGTAGTTGTCCGGTGGTGATGTATGCTTCCCGTCCAAAGTTTTCAACTCATTGACCACTGATAGCCGCACTTCAACCCGTCCCCCAGCAGGCGTGAACTTAACGGCGTTAGAGAGTAGATTCCAGACAACTTGCTGCAAGCGGGTTGGATCGCCCGCTACTTGCGCCACATTGAGCCTTACGTTGGAGTCAAATACTGTAGTAATTTGAATCGACTTAGCTAGGGCAGCCAAATGCACTGTTTCAATTGCTGATGCAATCGTAGACACTAGATTAACCGGGCAAATCCGTAGGCTAATCTTGCCTTGCAGAATTCGCGATACATCTAGCAAGTCTTCAACCAGTTGAGCCTGCAACTTGGCATTTCGTTCAATGGTTTCTAAGGCAGCATCAGTTTTTGCCTGATCAAGCTGACGGGTACGGAGAAGTTTTATCCAGCCCAAAATTGGGTTAAGCGGAGTGCGAAGCTCATGCGAGAGAACAGCGAGAAACTCGTCCTTGATGCGGTTAGCTGCCTCAGCTTTCATGTGTGCTTCCTGCTCGCGGACTAAAAGCTGAGCGAGTTCTGCCTCTACTCTCTTACGCTTGGTAATGTCCGATACTACGCCCATCATGCGTACTACTTTCCCGTCAGCATCGTCGAAACCTCGGCCTTTGGCAGCAATCCAGCGGGTGCTGCCGTCCGGCCAAATGGCACGGTATTCAGTGTCATACTCAAGTTTCTCCTCAAGGACACGCCTCACAACGGCATCAGTACGATCACGGTCATCCGGATGCAGGCAGCTCAAAAAAAGCTCGTAGCTTATCTCAGTATCCGAGGCGAGGCCAAAAATTGCCTTACACTTCTCCGTCCAAATTAACTCATCGGCTGCGATATTCCAAAACCACATGCCAATGTCAGCTGCTGTGGTTGCCATCTGCACGCGCTCTTCACTTTCCCGCAGGGCTGTTTCTGTCTCTAACTGCTTCGCTGTCTCCTCTAAAGCAGCTTTGCCCCTCTCATGAGCAGGACTCTCCAAGTCATTGGGGCGATCGCTCTGGTGTGGCATATCCGACACCCGCTGGGACTGAGCTTGTGATTTTTGAGCTTGTATCTCCAGTTCAGCTACTCGCTGGCGCAGAATCAATACCTCCTCAGCCAGCGGGCAGTCGGACTCCTTGTGTTGCATTTTGTACTCCCTTTGCGCCTAAAATTAGTTTAGACTTTCTTCTTTATACAAGTAACGCTGAATCAGGGTTGCGGTCATGATTACCAATGCCAGCATCAAAGCTAGGGCTGTTGCATAACCCATATCTAAATTCTTAAAAGCATACTGGTAGATTAGCAGGACGACGGTAAGTGTAGAATTATTCGGACCACCAGAGCCACGAGAAAAAATGTAGGACTGATCAAAAAGTTGAAATGTGCCAACAATACCCATGACGAGCGTGAAAAAAGTAACAGGTTTCAAGAATGGCAGGGTAATACAAATAAATTTACCCCACTTGCTAGCCCCATCAATTGTTGCTGCTTCATATAGCATTTCTGGTATGTCTTGAAGTGCTGCTAGATAAATAACCATAAAAAAAGGAGCAGTTGACCAAACGTTCATCAACATGATGGCCTTCAGCGCGACAGATGGATCACCAAGCCAGTTGTAGGTTGGTAGACCTACAGAAGAGAGAAAACTATTGAGTAAGCCATTTGAATTATAAATCCACATAAAAATTAATGTTAATACAGCCGACGAGGTTACGGTTGGCAGAAAAAATATAATCCGAAACCAGTTTTTCCCCTTAAGCTTAGTATTAAGAATGAGGGCTAAAGTTAAGGCAAGAATCGTCTGGGCTGGAACAACAATTGCCACATACTCCGCTGTATTTTTCAACGCAATTAAAACCCGTTCGTCATTGGCGATGCGAATGAAATTTTTAAAGTTGTTCAGCTTGTAGCTGATTCCACCTAGGACTTGAACTTTATGAAATGCTAGAAATACTGCGAATAGAATAGGCAGCATTACAAATACTCCTAGAACCGCAATAGTAGGAGCCATAAAAATATAGCCCGCCAAGAATTTGCTGCTCTTATTAGGTTTATGTTTAGGGATTATAGTTTCTAACATATAGCTTCTAACACAGTAGTCTACTCAGCTAAAATAATCTCTTTGTTAGCGGTTCTTTGAGCTTTTTCCATAGCAGCAGCTAGAGTCTGCTCGCCCAGCAGGGCACTGATAAACTGGTCATTGAAGTTGTTGAGGATTGTAGGGAGATTCTCCCCAGCCTGCCAAACAGTTGCATAAGCAGCACCAGTGATGAAGGGAGCATACGCAGGATTTTTATCATAACCCAGAGCTATGGTGACAGATTTACGGGTTGGCAGAGCAAATCCTTGGCTTGTCCAAGCTTTCATTCCCTGTTTGCTGGTTAGATAGGAGACTAGCTGCAAGGCTTCTGTTTTATGCTGGGACTGTTTATTCACTACATAGGCAACCGTATAAACCATTGTGCCTTTTTTGCTGTTAACCCTAGGTACTTCAGCTATGCCAAATTCGAGCGCTGGAAAGGTGTCTTTTAAATAGGGAATCACCCAAGGGCCTTCTATAACCATCGCGGCTTTGCCTTCACCAAATATTTCTCCTCCTGAAGTCGTGCCAACGTCAGACGGTTGAGCAGATGTGCGATCGCGGCGATACTGGTCAACAATGAGCTGTAAACCTTTCAAGCTTTCGGGGGAGGCAAACGCCGCCATGCCGTTTGCATCGTCTATTCCACCACCAAAAGCTTGCAGCATAAAAGCTTGTCGAGACAGTTCTGGAGTGATCCCAAAACCATATTGCTCAATCTTGCCATCCTGACTTGAAGCAACGGTTAGCTTTTTAGAGAATTGGCGTAGTTCATCCCAAGTTTGAGGAGGCTGAGATAGCCCAGCGGTCCGAAAGGCTTTCTGGTTATAAAATAGGGCAAGCGGCGAAAAATCTTTGGGAAAGCCGTAGACTTTGCCATCGTGCTTGAAAGCGGCTAGCAGTCGCGGCTGAAAATCTGCCAAGTCGAAGTCAGCACTCATGTGGTGGTCGAGCGGTTCTAAGACACCGTGAGTCATCAGCGCTGGAGCTTCAAAAGCATCCAAATAAAATACGTCAGGTGCTGTGTCACCAATGAGTCTGGTCTTGATGACATCCATATATTGGTCATTAATGACTTCGTATTTGACTCGTATACCTGGATGCGTGGTTTCAAAGTCGTGTAGTACCTGTTTTAACAGCTTCTGCTCATTGGGATTACTTTGCCACCCGCTGAGGCTAACGGTGACGACACCCGTCGCTGATGTTGATGCAACACTACAGCCGGTGAAGGTGAGTAGTCCTAGGATTAGAAGGGCAAGGAATGACAGAATTTTCTTCATGTTGAGCGCGAGTATGGACCTCCACACCAAAATTATGGAGGATAGTTGAGTTAAGTAGAATAACTCTCCCTTATGGACGGAAAAATTCAGGATGCTCTCGCAAAGGCGCAAAAACGCAAAGGTAATAAGGTGTTTGTTATCTTACTGATTGGGCTGCTGGCTTTGGGGGGATGTCAGTGGCAGGGGAATGCCTCTGATGTTGTTAAGCTGACGCTATGGCATGGAGTGAATCCGCCGTCCAATCGGGATGTGCTTCAGGTGTTAGTTGACCGATTTAATCAGGAACATCCCAAAGTTCAGGTAGAGTCACTGTATGTGGGTCAAGCAGATCAGCAGCTGCCGAAGATTTTGGCAGCGGTGGTGGGAGATGCACCGCCAGATTTGTTGTGGTTTAACTCCACGCTCACGGGTCAACTGGTGGAACTGAATGCAATTCGCCCGTTGGAGGATTGGCTGGCAGCGTCAAAGGTGCGTAGCGAGATCGATCCAGCGTTGTTTGAATCAATGCAGTTTAGGGGGCATACTTGGTCGGTACCGTTTGGCACAAATAATACGGGAGTCTTTTACCGTCCTAGTCTGTTTAAAGCAGCGGGGATCTCTCACCTACCCCAGACTTGGGAGGAGTTGCGGCAAACTGCCCGCACTCTGACTCGCGATCGCAATGGCGATGGGCGACCAGACCAGCATGGGATCTTTCTGCCTCTGGGCAAGGGAGAGTTTACGGTGTTTGTCTGGCTACCGTTTCTGTGGAGTGGTGGCGGCGAGATGGTAAGTGCTGACAAGGCGGCACCGGGAGATTTAGCAGATAACCGAGGCGCGATCGCTGCCCTGCAACTGTGGCGCAATTTAGTTGAGGACGGTTCAGCGCTGTTATCGCAGCCAGAACGGGGGTTTGAGACGGATGCATTTTTGGCTGGGAAGGTGGCAATGCAGGTGACAGGCCCATGGACGTTGGGACAGTTGAAGGCCAGTGGTGTGGATTTTGGCGTATTTCCGATTCCGGCAGATGTGCGACACGCTACTGGAGTTGGGGGTGAGAATCTGTTTGTATTAAAAACAACATTGGCACGAGAACGAGCAGCATTCACATTTGCTGAGTATGTTTTAAGCGAAGAATTTCAGACGCAGTGGGCCATAGGGACTGGTTATTTGCCGGTCAATATGAAGGCGCGGCAGAGTGCTAAGTACAGAGCGTTTGCCGCCGAGCAACCAGCTGTAAAAGTGTTTCTAGAACAGTCGCAGTACGGGCGATCGCGTCCAATCTTTCCTGGCTACAGCCGACTTTCTGACAGCTTAGGTCGGGCGTTGGAGGCAGTGTTACTCGGTAAAAGCTCACCAGCTGAGGCGCTCAAAGATGCCCAGCAGCGATTAGACCTGGTTTTTAGGTAAAACTCTGAACGAATTCAAAAAGCCTGCAATACTTCCAGGTATGTACTTTTCCTTAACTGTAGTTGTTTGCACGATGACCTGGTACAGTCTGCCATCAACCAAATACATCCTGTCTGTAGTTGTTTGCACCCCAGAGCCAAACTGAATTTCCCTGCCAGGAGAGCCATTCAGACTGATATTGCGTTCACTCCGCAGATTGCTTCGCGTCACCTTCAGAGTGTTCTCGCGGATACCGTCAAAAATCTCCTGGGCATTGTCTTTTCGACCGTAGCTGTAGGGAAAGTCACTGTAGGCCACTCGGTACGCTACATCCTGTTGCGGAATTGCAGCCACGAACGATTGCAGTTCAATTGGCCCAATCTGAGTTTTTTGGGTTTGCTGTAGGTGTTTAGGCGGACTGGGCATTAAGACACTAAACCGTCCTGTTTTTGAGGTAAACACCTCCCATTTTGACTGCACTGCTGGAACTGACGGTGTCTTCGCTTGACTGGACTGACCTAGCTCCCCAATCAGAACAAAAGTGGCGGCGATCGCCGTTAACAAAGCTTTAGCATTCATAAAACGAATATCTTTTTATTATTTATGCCCTATGCCCCATGCCCTATGCCCTATGCCCCATGCCCCATGCCCCACCTTAATCAATCCACACTCACAACTC
>CAXUIV010000241.1:0-7101 GCA_964250875.1 uncultured bacterium | reverse complement strand
TAGATTGTCCGGCAGTTGGTAAGCAGTTTGCTCCAGAAGAAATTTCTGCCCAAGTTTTGCGCAAGCTGGTGGAAGATGCTGGCAAGTACATTGGTGAGCCAGTAACCCAAGCCGTTATCACTGTCCCAGCCTACTTCAACGACTCTCAGCGTCAAGCTACCAAAGACGCCGGTCGAATTGCTGGGATTGAAGTGCTGCGGATCATCAACGAACCCACAGCCGCTTCTTTAGCTTACGGGTTTGACAAGAAGAGCAATGAAACTATCCTCGTCTTTGACCTTGGTGGCGGTACGTTTGACGTCTCCATTCTGGAAGTAGGCGATGGTGTGTTTGAGGTCTTAGCAACTTCTGGCGATACTCACCTGGGTGGCGACGATTTCGACAAAAAAATTGTTGACTACTTAGCAGAAGAATTCAAAAGGTCAGAAGGGATCGAACTGCGCAAAGATAGGCAGGCTCTGCAACGGCTGACGGAAGCAGCAGAAAAAGCCAAGATTGAGCTGTCTAGTGTCACCCAAGCAGAGATCAACTTGCCGTTTATCACTGCTACCCAAGATGGTCCCAAGCACCTAGACACAACTCTAACCCGTGCCAAATTTGAAGAAATTTGCTCTGACTTGATTGACCGTAGCCGTGTTCCAGTGGAAAATGCCCTACGTGATGCCAAGCTAGACAAAGCTGCTATTGATGAAGTGGTTTTGGTCGGTGGTTCGACCCGGATTCCGGCAGTGCAAGAACTGGTCAAGCGGATACTGGGCAAAGACCCTAATCAGAGTGTGAACCCAGACGAAGTCGTAGCGGTGGGCGCAGCGATTCAAGCCGGTGTTCTAGCTGGTGACGTGACGGGTATTCTGCTGTTAGACGTTAGCCCCCTGTCCCTAGGCGTAGAAACATTGGGTGGCGTCATGACCAAGATTATTCCCCGCAATACCACGATTCCTACCAAGAAATCGGAAGTCTTCTCGACTGCTGTGGATGGTCAGAGCAATGTGGAAATCCACGTTCTCCAAGGCGAACGGGAGATGTCTAATGACAACAAGAGCTTAGGCACATTCCGCCTAGACGGAATTCCTGCTGCACCACGCGGCGTACCTCAAATTGAAGTCACCTTTGACATTGACGCAAACGGTATCCTCAACGTCACTGCTAAGGATAAGGGCAGTGGTAAAGAGCAATCCATCAGCATCACCGGGGCTTCCACTTTAGATAAAACTGAAGTCGAGCGGATGGTGAAGCAAGCTGAGCAAAATGCGTCAGCTGACAAAGAGCGGCGCGAGAAAATCGACCGCAAGAACCAGGCGGATTCTCTAGCCTATCAGGCAGAGAAGCAGTTGGCTGACTTGGGTGACAAGGTTCCTGCTGCTGATAAGACCAAGATTGAAGGTTTGGTCAAAGACCTGCGGGAAGCGATCGCCAAGGAAGACGATGAGCAGATCAAGAAGTTCATGCCAGAACTTCAGCAAGCCCTATTCACTGTCGGTAGCAACCTCTATCAGCAAGGTGGTGATGGCGGTACGGCTGCTGGTGGTCCTGGTCCCGACGGTGGTGATTCCACCTCAGCCTCTAGTGGCGGCGACGATGTGATTGACGCTGACTTCACTGAGACCAAGTAACTGAGACCAAGTGGATATTAGCCACAATCTTACACATGTAGGATTGCTGTATAAGGGTTAATGAGGGTAGTGATTGCTATTCCCATTAACCCTTATTTTTTAGGAGTAGGCACTACCTACCAAATTATTTTACGGAGTTAGTATGGTATATCCACAGGCACCTTGGACGCTTAAAGGCTACGCCTTCATCGCATTACAGCCGATTGACATTGACCGAGTGCGTCCACTCATTCCTTCCGAGTTGGACATCATATCGGTGTGGCCCGGTAAGACGGTGGGAGGCGTTTATCTATCGTCTTATGGGTCAGGCTCGGTACTGGAGTACAGCGAATTAATTGTCGTCGCTGCCTTGACCAGCTATGCAGGCGGATTCGGTGGCTGGATTTCTCATATCTACGTAGATAACCCAGATTCTGTAGCCGGTGGTAGAGAGATTTGGGGATTGCCCAAGGAACTGGCTGAGTTTAGGTGGGAGGGCGATCGCGTCACTGTTTATCAAGAAAAACGACTTTGCAGCCTCAACTACAGTCGGCAGGGTATCGGCTGGCGACAGCGGTTAGCCGCTTCTACGTTCAGTACTCTAGGATCTAATTTAGTCTCATTCAAGAGTGAGTTTGAATCCCAGTTAGGGTTCGTCAGTTCCAAATTGGAAGTACCAGCAGAGAGTCCTTTCGCTAGTTTGGTGGGTCAATCCTGGTTGACCGTTCACTGCGACAACTTGCACTTGAGCGTTGCTGCGCCACAGGTAGTAGGAACGAAATACAGCTACAGGTAGTCAGCCTTATTTAAGCGTCAAACATACGAAGACCAGAATCCAACCAGTTGCGTAGAACGCAGCAACAACTTGGGTTTCTGACCAGCCCGATAGTTCAAGATGGTGGTGGAATGGAGCCATTTTGAACAAGCGCTTGCCAACTCCATCAGGACCTTTGGTTGCTTTGTAATAGCCCACCTGAACCATTACTGAAACGGCTTCTACAAAGAAGATGCCGCTAAGGATAAACAGTGCCCATAGGGTGTTGGTCAGCAACGCTACCGCTGCCAGAGATCCCCCCAACGCTAAAGAGCCAGTATCGCCCATGAACACACGGGCGGGGTTGCGGTTGTGAACTAGGAAGCCTAAGCAGCTGCCACTCATACAGGCACAGAAAATCATGAGACCAGTTGAGGGCACAATCATTCCTAATCCCAGTAGGGCAACGGCAGCGGTTCCAGCTGCCAGTCCATCAACCCCATCCGTCAAGTTGGTGGCGTTACTTTCTGCTACCAGCACGAATCCAGCTAGGGGCCAGAACAGCAGTCCCAAAGGTAGGGCAAACCCAAACGGCAGAGCAATTGTTGTTATACTGTTCGCCTGACTCCAGACGAGCCACATACAGAACAATCCAGCAAAACCGATCTGTAATGCCAGTTTCAGACGAGGCGAAATTCCCTTATTTGAGCGGCGGCGCAAAATTTGCCAATCATCCAGCCAGCCGATTGTGCCGTAGCCGAGAGTGAGTGCTGAGACAGCAATCACTTCAGGGGAAAACCCAGATCCTATGCACGCGGATGCCACTGCCACTGGCACAAAAAACACGCCCCCCATTGTTGGGGTGCCTGCTTTCTTCAAATGCGCTTGAGGGCCGTCCTCTCGAATGATCTGCCCTGTCTTCAGTGCCTGTAGCAGCGGCACGACCCAGTAGCCCAAAATAGATGTTACTAAAGCACAGAACCAGAACGGCAGGGTTAGAGACGTGCCCTGCCAAGGTAGTCGATTCGTTGTCCAATCAACAATCACTGCTAGTAGACTTAGCCCCACCCCTAGTAATATCAGCAGACTGTGACCCGATAGGTTAAAAGTCTGCTCCGAAGATGATTTAGCGTCCACGAAGTTTCCCGTTCACTCACTCTACACTCACAAACTCGTCCGTCATTCGTTGTCCGTTGCTGTAGGCGACTCGCTGTGGAAGCAACCCGACAGATCATTCCTACTTCTAACCACAAACGAACAAAAACTCACAAATCCAACCGACTACGCCTCTAAATCTAGATCGTCGTCATCGTCAACATCATAATCGGCAACATCATCAACCGCCATCAAGTCTGAGATTTCTTCATCAGATCCTTCTGGATACTCAGGTTCCTGAGTGTCGCGAGCTATGAGGCGACCGCTTGACTCCAACCAATCCAACATAGAAGACTCATTTCTTGAGGGAATTACATTGGCTCGCTGATTGCGCGGTTGTTCACGCAGAGAGGGATTGAGCATATGAAAATTCAGCCAAAATAGACAACTCTAACTGTATATATTAGAGCTTATTGGTAAATACTCTGACTCTCTTAAAAATTAAACTGAATAGTTACAGATTCATCCTCCCTACACCACCCTTTTCTTAGCGTGGCCAAAGCCAAATGAGTTAAAAATAATACACGACTGATACGTAAGTTCTGAACTTTCAGCATAGGTGAGAAAAAATGACGGGAAAATCGGCACTGTTGGAAGCGATCGCTGGGAAAAATCGCGGTTTACTGGCAACTGATCCAGATAAACAAGCCATTGAGAGCGCGATCGTGCAGTTGGAAGACCAGAACCCCACGCCTCATCCAGTAGAATCTAGGGAGTTGCTGGATGGCAACTGGCGACTGCTCTACACCACAAGTCGCGGCATATTGGGTATTGACCAGCTGCCATTGCTCAAGCTAGGACAAATTTATCAGTACATTCAGTACGAAACAAAGAGCATATATAATATCGCTGAAGTTTATGGCCTGCCATATCTTGAAGGATTATTCAGCGTTGCCGCTCGGTTTGAGCCAACCTCAGCGCGTCGGGTTCAGGTCAAATTTGAGCGTTCAATCTTTGGTCTACAACGCTTAATCGGCTACCAGTCTCCGGAGAACCTGATTCAGCAAATTGAGATGAACCAAAAATTTGCTGCAATTGACATCAGTCTTGACAACCGCGAGCAACAGGGTTGGCTGGAGACTACTTACTTGGATGAAGACTTACGAATTGGGCGAGGTAACGAGGGGAATGTGTTTGTGTTGACCAGAAGCTAATTGTTGTTTCGGGTTTACGCCTACTTCATCCGGAAGCCGTATCTACCAGCAGAAAAAATACATAGATAACATACCTATCTGGTTCATACTGCCCAAAATTCCCTGTTATCATTCACCATTTAAAATACGGAGATGCTCGCGATCATGGTGACACCCATATATTACTTAGGTGTGGCTGAAAGCCCGACCATTGAAATTCCGCAAGCTGAATTGTCTGCCCTTCTAAGTCAGATTGAAGCTGAGCTTCATAGTAGTAAGGTCTATCGCAGTGCTTTGGCTAGCTTGCAACTGCTTGGAGAGACATCGCCTACTGCTACGGCTTTAGTCAAAGCCGTGGGTAGAGAAGCAATCCGGCTGGTGTTTCTGAAGTTAGCCAGACGGCATGATAAAGTGCCAGTCCAAACTGGAGTCAGTACCGTACCACCCGATGTCTCTACCACTGAAGCAGATGTTCAGCCAGAGGATGCGCTTGAGAGCGGGCCAAGTATAATCAACACCTCATCTCAATCCTCAGAGGTAGTTTCATCATGTGTAGACGCTACTCCTAGACTAGAAGTCAATATGCCTCAAAAAAGAACGCTCGTTGCCGAACGGACGAAAAAAACTCGCAAGGCTGAGGCAGCCCAAATTGCCATCCAGGAGCGAGCGGAACGACTGCGCAATTTGGGGCAAGAATTACAGCAGGCACGTTACAGTCAAGGCTTATCGCTTCGCCAACTTCACGAGCGATCGCTCGTACCACTTCACCATATAGAAGCGCTAGAAAATGGTCGTGTAGATCTATTGCCAGAGGACGTTTATGTTCGTGGTTTTATCCGCCGTCTGGGTGATGTGTTGGGTTTAGATGGAGTAGGGATGAATGATTCCTTGCCAACGTGCGCAACGACAGTGCTGCCATCTTGGTATCGGTCTCAATCGGTATCAGGACTTCACCTAAGTCCTCTGCATTTGTACCTTGGCTATACAGCTTTGGTCGCAGGAGCAGTGGGAGGATTAGCTTTGCTATCTCAGCAATCAACGCTGAGCGACTCGATTCATCAGATGACTAAACCCTCGCAGCCACTAGGGACGACAGGTCAGCAGCCAGGGCCAATGATGCTAGGAATAAAGTCTAGCCATGCTGGTGTCGCTTTTAGCTCTGGGATTGCACCTCTAGAAAGTTTTGAGTTTTGAGTTTTGAGTTACGGTTTATCAGTCTTGAGTTTTGAATTATAGGTTCTGGAGTTTTTGAGTTTGGAGTTATCAGTTCTGAGTGACGGTTTGTTAGTTTTGAGTTGAGGCATTCAATTCAAAACTCAAAACTCAAAATTCATCATTCGTAACTTAAAATTCATGACTCCGTCAGGATGAGGTTGTCTCGGTGGATGACTGTTTCGCTGCTAGAACGACCCAAGATTGCTGGAATTTCACTGGACTGTCGCCCTTGAATTTGGCGCAGTTCTGTGCTGTTGTAGTTGACAAGTCCCCTAGCGATTTCATAACCATTGGGATCGCACAACTGCACTGCCTCTTGACTAGAGAAATCTCCCTCAACTGCCGTAACTCCCGCAGCTAGTAGCGATCGCCCAGCCTGACAAATCGCCACGACTGCTCCTTGATCGAGATATAGCTTGCCAACTGGGATCAGCCCGTGGGCGATCCAGCGCTTGCGAGCTGAACTTGGCTGAAGTTGGGGTTCAAACAGTGTACCGAGAGGTTCCCCTCGAAGAATTTTTTCAATATTGCCAGGGAGTCGTCCTTCAGTAATGACGGTTCGAACACCAGCCTCTGTGGCAATCCGCGCTGCCGCAGTTTTGGTAGCCATGCCGCCGGTACCCCATTGCGAGCCGCGATCGCCGGTTGAGATCTGGAGTTGAGCCAGTTGCGAGCCGTAACTAACCAACGGAATCGGCTGAGCATCCGGGACGGAACGCGGATCTGCTGAGTAAAGTCGGTCTACGTCCGTCAACAAAAACAGCCAATCTGCCTCCACCAAGCTAGCAACTAGAGCCGAGAGCGTGTCATTGTCCCCGAACTTCAATTCCTCGACTGCTACTGTGTCATTCTCATTCACCACTGGAATAACTCCCAGTCGCAGCAATTCCCGAAACGTGTTGTGAACATTGACATAGCGACTACGCTGCACCAAGTCACTGCGAGTCAGCAGGACCTGGGCGATTGGCTGCTGTAGGGTAGTGAAAAAATCATCGTATATACGCATTAACCGCCCCTGACCCACTGCTGCTACGGCCTGCTTCAAAGCAATTGTCCGAGGCCGTTCAGTCAAACCTAGCCGAGCGCAGCCAACCCCAACAGCTCCCGATGAAACTAGGATCACCTGATGACCTTGTTGCCTTAAACGAGTCAATGTCTCTACTAGTGTGGCGATGGTGGAGAGAGCGAGTTGACCCGTTTCAGGTTGTGTCAGGCTAGAAGTGCCAATTTTGACGATCAGTGTTTGAGGCAT
>CAXUIV010000240.1:0-7111 GCA_964250875.1 uncultured bacterium | reverse complement strand
CGGATACTTCAGCCTCAATCTCATTCATCAGCTTCATGGCCTCGATAATACAAACCGTCTGACCAGAACTGATGCGGTCTCCCACCTCTACAAACGGCGGTTCAGCCGGAGCCGGAGATCGGTAAAAAGTTCCCACCATTGGTGAGGGCACTTCAACCAATATCTGCTCAATCGAAGGCAGAGCAGACGCTAATGACTGCATAGCTCTACCTGTAGCAGAAGTTTCAACGACGCGGCTAGAAACCGAGTTCACAGCTGTATCTGGTGTGACCGAAGTAGCGGGTGATGAGGAACCCGTAACGATATCGTCCGTCCCTTGTAATTCGATCATGGGGGATGGCTGGTTACGCATACCAACAGCCTTACGCACTGTCAGTTCAAACTCATCGCTTTTTAGCGTCAGCTCCGCGATGTCAGTTTGAGCAATAGTGAGCAGAAGTTGGCGGAGTTCATTAAAGTCCAATGGCACAGTTTGTCTGACCCCAGTTAGTTGGCTATCAGCTATTTGATCATGCTCTTCAGGATCTAGAAGCTATTATTCTCGACCCTGGTACTTGTCGTCACGTGTGTCAACGCGGATACGCTCTCCTGTCGAAATAAACAGGGGAACCATGACGGTCGCGCCAGTTTCGACAATAGCAGGTTTAGTTCCACCCGTGGCCGTATCGCCGCGTACACCAGGATCTGTTTGAATAACTTCCAAAGTTACAGAGTTGGGTAGTTCCACTTCCAGAACTTGTTCGCCCCAGCGAATCACATTGACCTCCATACCGTTCTTAAGGTACTTGACGCGATCACCGATTTGGCGCTCGCTCAGTCGGCCCTCCTCGTAGGTCTCCATATCCATGAAGACAAATTCATCTCCCTCTTTATAGGTATGCTGCATCGTACTCTTTTCCAAGTTAGCTTGCGGTACGGTTTCTCCAGCCCGAAACGTCTTTTCCATTACGCTTCCACTCTGGACGTTTTTCAGCTTTGTCCGTACAAAGGCTGAGCCTTTTCCTGGCTTAACGTGGAGAAATTCCACCACGCGCCACACGGATCCATCTAGCACAATTGAGACACCGGGTCGAAAGTCGTTACTAGAAATCATGAAGTGATATTGACTGAACGCAGAACAATTGGCACTTTATTTTACCCCCCTAAGCGGCTGGAAGGAAATTGCACTCCGCACTCCAAAGGTCACGACTATGGCAAGATGATTGGGTTAGACCAAGTCAATCGCAAACACAGTAAAATGCCGCATTTGGGCAGTCCCATGACAAAATTGTTGAACCGTTGGCTGAACAGCCTCGTCTTACTGCTGCTAGTCACGCTTTTTTTAGGGATAAGTGCTACCTGGTGTCCTTCTTCCTTGGCAGCGCTACCACCTGGAAATGCGATTACAGATGGCAAAGCCTTGTTGCGGTACTCACTACCACTTGACAACAAACCAGTACGGCAATTGCAGGCAAGCTTGGAAGATATCGCCACGCAACTGCGGGCAAATCGGCGATGGGGAGCAATTTCTAGCGATCTGAGTCAGGCGTCCAGAATTCTAAGCAATCCGGATAAAATTCTGTCACAGATTCCAGAAGGGAAAAAATCTCAAGCTGAGGCTTTAATTACCGACCTAAAAACTGGTGTTGATTCGATTAGACTCGCTACTGATGCCAAGGACAAAGACAGGGTTTGGCAAGAGCGAGCTAAATTGCTCAACTTAGTAAGTCAGTTGGAAGATGACATGGTTCAGGGCTTCCCCTTTGAGGTACCGTCTGAGTACAGCAACCTTCCTCAGCTTAAGGGCCGCGCCACAGTGGAGATGGCCACCAGCAAAGGTGATATAACTCTGGTTGTAGATGGCTACAGTGCGCCAGTTACTGCCGGGAACTTTGTCGATTTGGTACAGCGAGGCTTCTACAACGGTCTAGAATTTACCCGTGCGGAAGAATCCTATGTGCTGCAAAGTGGAGATCCCCCCGGTCCAGAACAAGGTTTTATTGATCCTAAAACTGGCAAGTACCGCGCTATTCCTTTGGAAGTCTTGGCGCAGGGCGACGAAGCCCCCACTTATGGCATTACGTTAGAAGACGCTGGTCGTTACCGCGATCAGGTGGTGTTGCCTTTCTCCTCCTATGGTACGGTAGCAATGGCCCGACCCGAGGGTGACGCAAATGGTGGTTCTTCTCAATTTTTCTTCTTCCTGTTTGAACCAGAGCTGACTCCAGCAGGCCGCAATCTGCTAGATGGTCGCTATGCTGTGTTTGGCTACGTGACCGAAGGCAAGGAAGTTTTGGAGAAGCTGAAGGCGGGAGACAAAATTGAATCGGCCAAAGTGGTCGAGGGGGCAGATAACTTGGTGGAGCCGCAAGTGGCTTAGAAGGTGCGGGGTGCAGAGTTCGGAGTTCGGAGTTGTAGGGGCGATCCGTGGGTCGCCTCAATGGAGTTTAAGTGGCAATTTCATCCTTTGTTGTGTGCCTACTGCATGGCAGATATCCTGAGAGTTAGAGATATTGGGGAGAAGGGACTGCTGGAGCGATTGCTGCGTTTTTGTCCGCCGGGTGTTGTGGGTGATGATGCAGCAGTGCTTAAAACTCAGCAGGGGCGATCGCTGGTTGTAACAACGGATCTCCTGGTGGATGGGGTGCATTTTAGCGATCGCACTACGTCTCCAGAAGATGCCGGTTGGCGTGCTGCTGCTGCTAATTTATCGGATTTGGCAGCAATGGGAGCTTCTCCACTAGGCATCACGGTTGGTCTGGGACTTCCTGGAGATGTGACCGTTAGCTGGGTTGAGCGACTCTACGCGGGAATGACGCAATGCTTGCAACAGTACGAAACATTTGTTGTAGGGGGCGATATCTGTCGTTCATCGGTCATTACCCTGGCAATTACCGCCTTTGGTCAAGTTGACCCGACTCTCGTTATTCGTCGTGATGCTGCCCGCGTGGGCGATGTGATTGTCGTGACTGGTGTTCATGGTGCCTCACGGGCAGGGTTAGAACTGCTGATGCATCCAGAATTGGGACAGGACCTTAGCTACAATGAGCGCATAGCCTTGATCCAAGCACACCAGAGACCCATCCCCCGACTTGATGTCTTACCAGTCTTACGGGATGTTGCTGGTACATTATCCGTTGCTGGTATGGATAGCAGTGATGGTTTAGCAGATGCAGTCGTGCAGCTGTGCCAAGCCAGTGAAGTCGGCGCTAAGATTGAGCGCCAGCTCATTCCTGTGCTTGCCCTCAATGCTTGGGTTCCGGAGCGATCGCTGAAGTGGGCTTTATACGGCGGTGAGGACTTTGAATTAGTGCTGTGCCTTCCTCCGAAACCCGCTGAGGCGTTGGTGGAGCGGCTGGGCAAGGGAGCAGCGATTATAGGAATGATTGAAACTGGTTCGGATGTTCAGTTAATTGATCAAACGGGAGAAAAGCCCGCTGAGGTGCTGACTCTCAGCCAAGGCTTTCAACATTTTTCGTAGAGGCGACCCGCCAGGATGGCCCACCAGGACGACCCACCGAGTTGCCCCTACTCTAATTGGTCCACTTCTCAGCTATCAGTTCTGCTAAGTCTACGACCCGTTGACTGTAACCCCATTCGTTGTCATACCAAGCAATGACCTTTACCAAGTCACTGCCCATGACCATGGTCAAGCTAGCATCCACAATTGAGGAGGCATCATGACCGCGATAGTCCGATGAAACTAGTGGCAGGTCGCTGTATTCCAAAATTCCCTTCATTGGGCCTTCAGCCGCCTCCTGAATGGCTTGGTTTACTTCTTCCGCAAACGTGGCCTTTTCGACTTGAATTACCAAATCTACTACAGAGACGTTAGGAGTAGGCACTCGCATGGCAATGCCATTCAGCTTACCCTTCAGCTCAGGTATAACCAAGGCTACTGCTTTGGCCGCACCAGTTGAGGTCGGCACAATGTTCATTGCCGCTGCTCTTGCCCGTCGCACGTCCCGGTGACTGGCATCTAGCAGCCGCTGGTCACCAGTGTAGCTATGGGTAGTGGTCATTGTGCCTTTGATGATATTAAATCTCTCATGCAGCACTTTAGCAACTGGAGCTAAGCAGTTGGTTGTACAGCTAGCATTGCTGAGGATCACATGTTTATTGTGGTCATAGCTGTGGTGGTTTACACCAAAAACGAAGGTGCCATCATCGTTTTTGCCCGGTGCAGTGATCATCACCTTTTTCGCACCAGCATTTAAGTGCTTTGTCGCCCCTTCTCTGCTGGTAAAGACACCAGTCGATTCAATAATTAGGTCTATCTCCCAATCCCTCCAGGGCAAGTTTTCTGGGTTTCGATCTGACGTACACTTCACGGTTTTGCCATCGACAATGATGGAGTTATCATCGGCGCTGACGTCATACCCCTTGAGCGTCCCTAGCATCGTGTCGTACTTCAGCAGGTGAGCGTTGGTTTTGGGGTCAGAGGTGTCGTTGATCGCGACGAGATCAATTTTGCTATTTTCCCGGCCCAGCCAGCAGCGCATAAAATTGCGTCCGATGCGTCCAAAACCGTTGATTGCGACTCTTATCACAGCGTCTTGCCCTCTGGTGTTTACTAAATAAGAAATACCTATTATTGAACCACATCATGTTGCCTGAGAGTAGGTATTATAACTTGCCGAGGTTAGCTTGTCGGCGAAAGTCAGTATTTATTCCGGTTGGTGCAAGTACAGGTCGTAAGTAGCAATGTAGCTTCTGATTGTCTCAGGGACTAGGTAGCGGATCGAGCGGCGATCGCGGCAGCGTTGGCGGATCAGACTGGAGGAAACTCCTACAGTTGGCATTTGCAGCAGTTGCCAGCGAATAACTAATGTCTCAGTCGCCAACTGTTGAGCCACTCTTTGGCAGCTGAACTCTATTTCGGCAGTCGTCATGGCAGCTGGCTCATTCTCTTTTGAGCTGGGTGATACAGACCGGGGCACTACTAGCCAGTCACAGACTGCCGCTAGTTCCTGCCGTCGATGCCATCGGGGTAAAGTTTGGAAGGCGTCCAAGCCAACAATCCAGTACCAGTCGGTATTTTGGTAAAGAGCTTGCAGGTCTATTAATGTCTGAATGGCATAAGTTGGGTCACGTCTGGCTAACAAGTGTGATGTAAAAGCTGGATTGTCGGCGATCGCCTGCTGCACCATTTTCCAGCGATGCTCAAATTCCGCTGCTCTCTTGTGAGGCGGACAACGGTCCGGTACCCAAATGACTCTTTCTAGCGCGATTTGACTCAAAGCCGTCTCTGCCAGCAGCAGGTGTCCCCAATGAACAGGATCAAATGTGCCGCCCAAAATTGCTATTCTTCCCATCTTGTCCTTCTTAATTCCCCTTATCCTCTTAAATAACTCTCACTGAACTCAGAGGAATCCCAGAGAGGGCTGTATCGGGAATAAACAATTCTTGATATGATATCGCGTGATATTTGTGGATTACGGTGTGGTGTGGTGTGTAAGGAGCAAAGATGGCAAGTTTTGTTGATTTTAGCGGGAGGCCGTTCCATTTCATCGGCATTGGTGGCATTGGTATGTCAGCCCTTGCCTACGTTTTAGCAAAGCGTCACCTGCCAGTATCAGGGTCGGATATTCGTTCTAGTCACATAACCGAGCGCTTGGCAACCCTGGGAACACACATTTTCAGCAGACAAGACGCGACTAATCTAGAATTTTTCCAGCCTCAGGTGGAATCCGCAGTTGGTACATTACCCGCTGTGGCGCGGCGTACCGGCTTGACGCCGGGACTGCTGACAGAACCCCGGAGCGCACTCAGCATCTCAGCCAGGACAAGCGTAGAATTGCCCCAGGTTGTTTGTTCATCGGCAATCAACCCAGCCAATTTGGAGTATCAAGCGGCGATAAATTTGGGCTGTCCCATATTTCATCGTGCTGATTTACTGGCAGCTCTGATTGAGGACTATGACAACAGTATTGCAGTAGCAGGGACTCATGGTAAAACGACCACTAGCAGCATGATTGGGTACATTTTGCTTCAGGCTGATCTCGACCCGACAATTGTTGTCGGTGGCGAAGTCAACGCCTGGGAGGGCAATGCTAGGTTGGGTAAAAGTGAACACCTTGTTGTCGAGGCAGATGAATCAGACGGATCTCTAGTCAAGCTCTCAGCTCAGATTGGTGTTGTCACTAACATCGAACTCGATCATCCCGACCATTACGAGACGCTGGAGCAGGTGATTGCTACCTTTGAAGTGTTTGCCCAACGCTGTCAGACACTAGTGGGTAGTATTGATTGTGCTACTGTTCGCGATCGCCTACAGCCGGACGTGAGCTACAGTCTGGATCCAAATACAGGCGCTGATTACACTGTAACTGACGTCAGCTATCGTGCAGATGGGACGGCAGCTTGTGTTTGGGAGCGAGGGGAAGCTTTGGGGCAGTTGAATTTCCGACTGCTAGGACGCCATAATCTCAGTAATGCACTGGCGGCTGTGGCTGTCTGTCGGCTGCTGGGTTTAGACTTTCCCACCATTGCTAAAAGCATTGTCTCCTTTGAGGGAGCACGTCGCCGCTTTGAGTTGCGAGGCGAAGTCAACGGCATCCTGTTCATTGACGACTATGCTCACCACCCTAGTGAAATTCGCGCTACCCTGGCCGCGGCACGTCTACAGGCAAGACCGGAAGCCAGAGTGGTAGCTATCTTCCAACCGCACCGCTACAGTCGCACGCTGGCCTTTTTGCCGGAATTTGCCCAGTCCTTCAGTCATGCCGATTTGGTGGTTATCAGTGATATTTACAGTGCTGGTGAGCCTAATTTAGGGCAAGTTAGTAGTCAAGGGTTGGTACAGCTAATCGCTAAGTGCCACTCACATGTGACTTATCAACCCACTCTGGCAGCAGTTTGCCATTTCTTGGTCAAAACACTCCATCCTGGTGACCTTGCCCTGTTTCTGGGAGCCGGTAACTTGAATCAAATCATTCCAGAGGTGATGGCTACACTTCGCCAACCGGATAAAGAAGATGATGAAGAAATGAGGGGCTGATACTATTTGGGATTTTAGATTAACGAAATCCAGTCACCTCCTCACCTCTTCTGTGATCGATTTTCCGGGCAAGAAACCTCTAAGCGTTCAAGTAGTTGTGCTGTAATGAATATCTCCCAGAACCTGATTTCC
>CAXUIV010000239.1:0-7129 GCA_964250875.1 uncultured bacterium | reverse complement strand
TCATGACATCGCAGATAATCATGTCTGGAATGTCCTGCTCCAAAACTTCAAGTGCGTCCCGACCGTTTTCAGCAGTGATGACTTCGTAGCCGCGAAATTCCAAGTAATCCTTAACCAGCAAAATGAGGTTGGGATCATCATCAATCAGCAGTAGTCGTTTGTAGTCTCTCACGCTAGGTTCTTTCATACTGTGCTACTCGTCATGCTTGGGCTGGGATCTTCTAAATAATCTTTCCTGCATTGCTTACTCGTCGATGGCATTTCACCAATGTCGTTACATTGTCTGAGCAGTAGCAGTTATGACTTCTTCAGACGCTCTGAGAATATTACTCAGTGCAGTAGAAGCAGAATTATATCAAGGCTACGGAACTTTGCAGTATATCTAATGCGATATTATATATTGATCTTCCATTGCTGTGGTTTAAGAAAGGTAATAAAACCTCTTGGCTTGGATGGGGCATGGGGCAGAGAGCGTGGGGTAGAGGGCATGGGTCATACAGAAGTGCGGGAACCCGTACTAGTGATTTCGTTGCAATTACTGCTGCCATTCCGCTAAATTAGCACTCAGGAGCTGAGAGTGCTAACTCTGGAGAAATATCTATGGCAACAGTATCTTTAAGCGTTTCTACCGTTAAGCCTTTAAGCGATCGCGTTTTTGTAAAGGTGAGTGCATCTGAGGAGAAGACCGCTGGTGGTCTGTATTTGCCTGATACGGCAAAAGAGAAACCTCAAGTCGGGGAAGTGGTAGCCCTTGGCCCTGGTAAGCGGAATGATGACGGGTCCCGTCAGGAATTGGAAATCAAGGTGGGAGAAAAAGTTCTCTACTCCAAGTACGCTGGCACCGACATCAAATTGGGCACAGAAGAGTACGTCCTGCTCTCTGAAAAGGACATTCTCGCAATCGTGGACTAAAAGCTGAAGTGTGAAGGGTGAAGCTTGACTTCAACCTTTGCCTTTAGATTTGATCCTTTTAAACTCTTACTAACTGAACTGGATAACTATGGCAAAGCGCATCATCTACAACGAAAACGCTCGTCGCGCCCTAGAGAAGGGCATGGACATCCTAGCTGAAGCTGTGGCTGTGACGCTGGGTCCTAAAGGTCGCAACGTGGTGCTGGAGAAGAAATTCGGTGCCCCTCAAATCGTGAACGACGGCGTCACAATCGCCAAAGAGATTGAATTAGAAGACCATGTGGAGAACACTGGCGTCGCTCTGATTCGTCAAGCTGCTTCTAAGACCAATGACGCTGCTGGTGATGGTACAACAACCGCCACTGTGCTAGCTCATGCGATGGTCAAGGAAGGGCTGCGGAACGTAGCGGCTGGTGCAAACGCCATTTCTTTGAAGCGCGGGATTGACAAAGCAACTGTCTTCTTGGTAGAGAGAATTGCTGAACACGCTCGTCAAGTGGAAGACTCCAAAGCTATTGCTCAAGTGGGTTCCATTTCAGCTGGCAACGACGATGAAGTCGGTGAAATGATCGCCAGCGCTATGGACAAAGTGGGCAAAGAAGGCGTGATTTCCCTAGAAGAAGGGAAATCCATGAGTACTGAGCTAGAAATTACGGAAGGGATGCGCTTTGATAAAGGCTACATCTCTCCCTACTTCGCTACAGACCCAGAGCGGATGGAAGCAATCCTAGAGGAGCCTTTCATTCTACTGACCGACAAGAAAATTGCCTTGGTGCAAGACTTGGTGCCAGTGCTGGAGCAAGTCGCTCGTTCCGGTCGTCCCCTGGTCATCATTGCCGAGGATATTGAGAAAGAAGCCCTAGCAACCTTGGTTGTTAACCGCTTGCGGGGTGTGTTGAACGTGGCAGCAGTGAAAGCTCCTGGCTTTGGCGATCGCCGCAAAGCGATGCTGGAAGACATTGCTGTTCTCACTGGTGGCCAACTGATCACCGAAGATGCTGGTCTGAAGCTAGAAAGCACCAAGCTGGATATGCTAGGCAAAGCTCGCCGGATCAACATCACCAAAGACAACACCACAATTGTGGCTGAGGGTAACGAAGCTCCTGTTAAGGCGCGTTGTGAGCAGATTCGCCGTCAGATGGATGAGACAGATTCTTCCTATGACAAAGAGAAGCTGCAAGAGCGTCTGGCGAAACTGGCTGGCGGTGTTGCCGTGATTAAAGTCGGCGCTGCAACCGAGACCGAAATGAAGGACCGGAAGCTGCGTTTGGAAGACGCGATCAACGCCACCAAAGCAGCCGTTGAAGAAGGAATTGTTCCTGGCGGCGGCACGACTCTGGCTCACTTGGCTCCTCAACTGGAAACTTGGGCAACGGAAAACCTGAAGAATAGTGAAGAGCTAATTGGGGCTTTGATTGTTGCTCGTGCCCTTCCTGCTCCTCTCAAGCGGATTGCTGAGAATGCTGGTCAGAACGGCGCTGTGATTGCTGAGCGCGTCAAAGAGAAGGAATTCAACATTGGCTACAATGCGGCAACCAATGAGTTTGTCGATTTGTTTGAAGCTGGTATTGTTGACCCTGCCAAGGTAACTCGTTCGGCTCTGCAAAATGCAGCCTCAATTGCCGGTATGGTCTTGACCACCGAGTGCATTGTGGTTGATAAGCCTGAGCCGAAGGACGGTGCCCCAGCCGGTGCTGGCGCTGGCGGCATGGGTGGCGGTGACTTCGACTACTAAGACGGGTAGTTGTATCTGTCCACTCCACTAGATTGGAGTGGAATTTCAGGGTGGGATATCTAAATGGTGTCCCACTTTTTTTTGCCGACGACTAAAGCGGATATTGCGTAGGTACACCAGTAGGGCGAGGAAATTCACCCGATGTGGATGCAATTTTCCGCAGGTATAGGCAATGACGGACGCTTTGACTTAAGGGGGTGGTGAACTCTTCAATCGACTCGACGACACCGCCCAATTGGTTAACCGCCTTGGGTAAAGATTCCTGCTCCTCCGCAGTCCAATGACCCCGATAGAGTACAGCTAAACCGCCGATTTTCAGCAATGGCAGGGCATATTCCGCGCAGACGGGAGCTGAGCCGACAGCTCGGACGAGTGCAAGGTCGTAAACCTGTCGATACTGAGGCATTTGACCGACTTCTTCAGCTCTACCGATCGCCGGATGAGCATTTTGAAGGCTTAACTGAGCGAGTAGCGTTTGGAGAAAAGTAACCTTCTTGCGAGTTGAATCGAGCAGAGTGACATTCCAGTGGTCGAGGGCGATCGCCACTGGAATGCCTGGAAATCCTGCTCCTGTACCAATGTCAATCGCCTGTAGAGACGCTCCGCTTTGAGTCGTCTCGGTTGACGACAGCAGGAGTGCTATTCCTCGCAAAGAATCCCACAGGTGTTTCTCCCAAAACTCTAGGGGTTCAGTGATTCGGGTTAAATTCATCTGGCGATTGCCTTCTAGAACCAGTTCATAGAGGCGCTGGAATTGCAACTGCTGTGCAGCAGTTGGCTGCCAATTTAGGTGCTGCCATAAACCAGTCATTTCAGGCAGCAGTCGCTTGTCATGATTCATTGTCATCACATCGAAAATAAAATGCCTCCGCGAGCTAAAACGCTTTGTCGGAGAATTTTCAACTCTTCAAAGCACATGTTGAGCTTAGTCTAGAAAGATGAATCTGTATTTTATTCGTTCTTCTTCAATATATAGTGAGTAACTAGATGAGTTGCATGAGTTTCTAAGTAATGTTCATGAACGTATTTACTAAGTTGATCGCGAATACCTCTAAACTTACCTAGTAAAACTTGTTCTGGACGGTAAGTTTTTAACATTGAGAGTAGCTGTCCGACTGTTATATCTTCTGATTCTACTCTTATTCTTGAGAGAACAGCGACCTCTGGCGGCACCAGTAAGCCTGAGTAAAACGCATACATTGGCGAGTCGGTAAATACCCAATGAGTAGAAGCTTTATATTTCAGCATAGTATCTACGATTAAAGTCTCGCTTTTACCTTGAGCTATAAGAGACTGAGTTTCTGCTCTGATTAGGGCTATTTTAATTGGAGAGAGAAGGATTGAAAAAATTAAAAAAACTGCGGCTGAGCCTGACAAAGTCGTTTTCTTAAGATGGTGTAGCTTAAAGTTATAGTACCAACCTGGCTTAAAGAAATCAAACGATAATCTGACTCCATAGGTAGCTAACCAGGTTAGAGGAATAGAAAGTAAAAGGTAGTGGTGATACCAAAGTGGTCGATGATTTGCCAGCAGAACAATAGCAACTACCAGCCAGATGAGAGGAAAACATTTTTCCCATTCTTTCTTTTGCCAGATTGCGATAACTCCAGGAACTGATAGAAGTATATAATCAAAGTCCTGAAGGAGTAGTAGTAACGTATTACCAAGCTGATTATTATTAGTAAATGCGGCTTTAACATTTTGACCAAAATGGGATTGAAGTAATTGCTCGTAGTTGAGTGAATTAAAGGACAGACCAATCAAAACAAAGATAATAGATACGGAGGCTATCCATAACAGGATTGACGCAGGCAAACTTTGGTTAATTCTCTCTTTGCAGCTTTTATGATGCATCAATAATTCAAATACTACCAAAGGGAGTATAAATAATGTGAATAGCTTGACTTGAAATGAAAGTGCTAGTAAAACACCCGAAAGGATAATTAAATACTGACGAGGCTTCTGTTTATAGAGATTTAACGTATAAATCGAGAGCATGGCCAATGCCAAAGATGGCAAACCGAACATCACTGAAACACTTAGCCTAAGAAAATTAGAGGAAATAATTAGCAAGACAGTGCCAATAAGTGCCGATAAGTTTCCTACATATATACGCAGCGTTTGGCAGAAAGACCACACTAATATTGTTGAAAAGCACAGAGTCAAAACTCTTGCCGGAAGTATTGATTCACCAAATAGATTGAGCCAGTACGATAAGATTACAGTCGAAAGAGGTGGTTGGTCATTCCATATTTGCGTATATAGAGCAAAACCTTTTGAATAAAGAGATGCTTTGATTAATTCTATTCCCTCGTCGTTTCTGTCAAATTGAAACACCTGCTCGATTGGCATGAAGCAAAGCACAAAAATCAAAAAAACGGTTGGTAGAATGAGATTAAATAAGAACCTCGGCTCAATTTTTGTCAATCTGGTCATCGTAAAACATCAAAACTACCCTGATTCAATCCTACCGCCTGAGGGCGATAGGATAAGTTAAAATCGCGACTGGATCGCCCGATCAAAATCGTATCAGGCAACCGATTGGGGTTGGGCGGCAGGGGTAAAGGGTTGCAGTTCGCCGTGGTCAAGGCTCCAACATTGGTCTGCTATGCTCAGCAAATCACTGGCATCGTGAGTGACGACTAACAGCGTCCAGTCTTTCTTAAGTTTCGCCAATAAACTCACTAACTGCCGACGCATTGACCAGTCCAACCCCGCTGTTGGTTCATCTAACAGCAGCAGGTGAGGCTGGCGGATTAACTGCACTGCCAAAGCCAGACGGCGCTGCTGACCTCCACTTAGGGATTGAGGAGGAGTTTGTAGCGGTAAATGAGCCAGTGCAACTTCTTGCAAAGCTTGCTTGACTCTCTCTGACCCTAACTCTGGGTGGCCTAACCGCAATTCTTCTAAAATTGTGCCGCCACAGAAATGCCGTTCCGGAAACTGAAACACCAATCCACCTAGCTGCTGTAGGTGATCGGGGGTGAGTTCCTGCTCTCGCCAAAACGCTGCGCCTGCCGTTGGTTCAGCTAGCCCAGATAAGATTTCTAGCAGCGTACTCTTACCGGAGCCACTCGGTCCAACGATTAACCCCAACTGCTGCGGGGCTAGCTCTAAATTAATAGATTTAAGGATGGCTGTTGGACTAGCTGTGGGGTGATAGATCAGGTTTCTAAGATAGAGCATTAACGGTGGGGTATCGGGAGTGGAGTGTAACTACGTCAGCATCAGCCTGCCATCCATCATTCTGGCAAAATAAAGGCCGACAGTGTAGTGCTTCACGCCTGGAACTTGAGACTGGGATTGACGTCAAAAAGGATTCTAGCTTTGCTTATCAATGGCTGGTTAAATTTGCCTAGTATTAAACGCTGACATACAACTGACACAACCGTAGTATTTTTGAGGACCATGATGAAAAACCATCCTACTTCTAAATGGATGTTTGGTGCGCTCGTTTCAATACTCACACTCAACTGGGTTAATCCCACCTGGGCTGCCGATCCCTTTCGGACTAGCAATCCGCACTCAATTGGCGACAAGACAGAAGCCGCTTTCAAAGCCATCTTCCAGGACGGAAACTATACAGCCGCAAAGAGTTACCTACAGCAAGCGGCAGCGAGTGAGCCAGATGAACCAATGGTTTATGCAATGCAGGCATCCTTAGCCTACGTTGATAAAGACGCAATTCAAGGCACCGACGAGCAAAGAAATTCGATCGCTGCCCAGCAGTTGAATACCTACGGGCAACAAACTCTGACCGCTGCCCAGAAGTTAATGGCTAAGGACCCCTTACGAAGTAACCTGTACTCTGCCGTAGGTCAGTTTTTACAAGGTGCCGCTACCTTGGCGCGTGACGGTACCGTGAGAGGAACACCTCAAGCCTTGGTCGATCTACAGCAGGTATACAACTATCTCGATAAAGCGGAAGCAATTAATAAAAACGATCCAGAACTGAATTTAGTCCGGGGCTACATGGATTTGCTCATTGCCGTCAATCTGCCTTTTTCTAACCCAGATCAGGCGATTGAGCGATTAGACAAATACGCTCAACCACGGTATTTAGTTGACCGGGGTATTGCCCTTGGCTACCGGGATTTAAACGAGTACGATGAGGCCCTGCAATCTGTGGATCGGGCGCTGCGAGCTACGAACGGGAACCCAGACTTGCTGTATCTTAAAGGCCAAATTTTAGTAAGACAGGGACAAAATCAAAAAAACGCTGCTTTGTGTCAAGAGGGGGCTAAGAATTTCAGCGACGCGCTTAAAAAAGAAGCTCAGCTGCCATCTGTTACAGTTCGACAGCTTAAGCGAGAACTCAGAATCGCCCCCAGATGCCTTGGCTAATTTTGAGAACTAAAAAGGCAGGGGAAAGGCAAAGGGTGAAGGGCGACGGGCGACGGGCGACGGGCGACGGGTGAAGGGCAAAGGGCGAAGGGTGAAAGGTAAAGTATAGATGTGACCTTTCGCCCATGCCCCATGCCC
>CAXUIV010000238.1:0-7138 GCA_964250875.1 uncultured bacterium | reverse complement strand
CCCACCCCACGTATGATTACGGGCTTCCTGCCGCTGCCTGTGAAGGTTCGGTGAATTCGTATTAAAGCTTCAGTAAGTATACTTATATAACAAAATTTGCGTGAAATACTAGAGACATAGCAATCGAGTGAGGGTCATGCATACTTGTTTCAAGTTCATAAGTGTTATTGCCGTTATGACAGTTAATGTGCAGCTAATAGCTCCAGTTGTTACAGGTGCTACGACGCTGTTCGATACTTCTTGCCGCGATCATTGCCGTACTAATACTGAATCAAATAACGACTTTCAGCCATCTTTAGCAATTGGTGGTCCTAGAATTAGCCAAGGTTCTGGAACACGCTAGTCAGTTTTATATTTTCAGCTATAGTTTATTGTTTATCTAACTTAGATTTCCACCATATATCTTGTTGTACCATTGTGTGAACTTGCCAGTCGGATTCTACTTGGGGATAGTCCACACGGTAGTGTCCGCCTCGGCTTTCTGTGCGAAAGGCAGCACTTTTAAGAATTAGGTAGGCGACATCCAGTAAGTTACGAGTCTCTCCCCACAGCCGCAGGTGCTGTTCGTTGTCTGGTGTGACAACCTGCGTTGGCAGCAAATTTTGGAAGAATTTACTACAGGGCAAGCTGGCGAACTCCTGTCTCCAAACCTGCACCTGAGCGATCGCCAACTCTAACCCTTCCTGTTCGCGGCAGATACCAGCATATTGCCACACCAGAGGCGGTATCTGATCATGCAGCTTGGCTAATGCTTGCTGTGATGAGTCGTCGGCAGGTACCGTTTTTGACTCCAAGGGTAGTGTAACCTGTGGTGCTTTTAATGGATCCGCTTCAAGACAAATATCTGCCATTTGAGTCCCGAACACAAT
The DNA here is from genome assembly GCA_964250875.1 of uncultured bacterium. Classification (GTDB taxonomy): domain Bacteria; phylum Cyanobacteriota; class Cyanobacteriia; order Cyanobacteriales; family Chroococcidiopsidaceae; genus CAXUIV01. Next base: position 6,269 of record CAXUIV010000238.1, on the reverse strand, counting down.
GCATTCTAGCAGTGAGTTACTAGCTAAGCGATTAGCACCGTGAACTCCGGTACTGGCTACCTCCCCTACTGCGTACAAACCGGGAATAGAGGTTTGATTCATGACATCCGTGACGATCCCACCCATCCAGTAATGGGCAGCTGGGGCAACGGGGATTGGTTCTGAGAATAAGTCAATTCCCCAACGTTGACAGACTTGAATAATGTTAGGAAACCGATGATGAATTTTCTCGGCTGAGATGGGCCGCAGATCTAAATAGACATGTGTAGGAGTGGTGGGACCCGCTGTGCGCTGCAAGTGACTGAAAATAGCCCGACTGACAACGTCTCGTGGTGCCAACTCACCGGCTGGATGATAGTCGAAGGCGAAGCGTCGCCCTTCTGAGTCAACTAGATGCGCTCCCTCGCCACGTACTGCTTCACTGATCAAAAAGCGGTCAGCACCAGGTTTGGTTAGGGCAGTGGGGTGAAACTGCACAAATTCTAAGTCCCGCAGCAGGGCACCAGCACGCCAAGCCATTGCCACTCCATCTCCCGTACTCATTGCTGGATTGGTTGTTTGGGCAAATACCTGACCCCCGCCACCAGTAGCAAGCACGACTGCCTTGGCTTGCACCCAGACGATCTGACCTTCGTGAAGTAGGCTAATTCCCTGACAGCGTCCAGTTTGAGGATGGAGCCAGAGTTCCAAGGCAAAGGCTTGCGAGATGACCTGAATATTTTGGCGCTTTAGAACTTGAACCGTCAGTGTTGTGACAACTTCCCGACCAGTGGTATCAGCAGCATGGAGGACGCGACGGCGAGAATGGGCAGCCTCCAAGGTCAAAGCCAACTCGCTACCACGACGATCAAAGGCTACTCCCATTTCTACCAGCGATCCAATGCATCTGGGGGCTTGGGTCGCCAGAAAAGTTACGGCGGCGCGATCGCACAAACCCGCTCCCGCCTGTAGGGTATCCTCAATGTGCAGCAAAGGAGAATCTTCTGAAGCGATCGCCGCCGCAATACCACCCTGCGCCCAATCACTAGCGGAGATCGAGAGGGTGTCTTTGGTAACTAGGCCAACTCGCAGAGTATCTGGAAGACAAAGTGCAGTGTAGAGTCCGGCGGCACCGCCACCAACGATTAAAACATCAAACTGACAGTTATCTGGCTGGGGCAAGGAATTTATCTCGGAGAGTAGAGATCGATCTTAGCGATTTGTGAACGAAGGTAGTGGGCAGAGAGCAGCTACCCTCTCATTGACGAAGTTTAATCAGCTTCGAACTCCCGCAGCAACTCAAGCAGGTTTTGCAGCACATACCCCTCTGATGATCCTTTTAGCATTGCTAGAATCTCACTGATTTTATGGGCTACCTGATCGCCTCTAAAGATTGAACGTAACTTATCCTTGACTCTGACTACAAGAAGGCGTGTCTTAGTTTGCTCAACGTCTCCGAGCTGCTGAATCAGATTGTGGCTTCTCAGGAGTACAAACATACTAGTATCTTGAGTGCCAATAACTTCGCAAATCTCATCACAAATTTGCTTAACGAGTTGGTTGATGACATACTTCATTACCACTGGCTGTAGAGTGAACAGCAGTTCGTTTGTTTCTAAATGTTGCTCGATCAGCGCTCGTTGTTCCAGAGATGCAAATGCTTCTAATAACTCTGATATTGAAAGGGGAGGCAAAAACTCCTGCTGTAGTTTCGTTAGTGTAACTGGCTTTCGCTCAATTGCTAGCCAATACATGATTTCTTTTTCTAAATTTGACAGGCGCTCAAACTGTTGGCCAAGAATTTCGCGAAGCGTATCGCCGAGTACCAAGGTTCCTTGCTGTAGATATAGAGAAACGCTACCGTTAAATAATTTTTGAATCAGGGTGGCAATTATCTTCAAGGCTGAAGGATTACCGCCGTAAAGGTGGATTAGGTCTACTAATCTGCTCTCCGCTCCGGAAAATCCTTTAGCTCTAAAGATTTCCTTTGCGTCCTCCTCTTGCAATCCTCCAAGCTGTAGTGTTCGAACCGGCAGCGTTTTTCCTGCCGAGGCGGCGATGTCTTCAGGCTGCTCTCGACTAGTCAGTAGGATGCAGCTACCGTGGTTGTCGTTTCCCACTCTTCGTAACATCTCGCCGTAGCCCTCATATCCCGCAAGATAGTGCCCTGCGCGATCGCCACTGCGTAGAATCGCTTCTACGTCATCCAGGACGATCAAACAGCGACGCTCTCGCAGGTAATGAACGAGTTGCGACCCAGCCTTAACGTTCTCTATGCCGTCAGTCTCCTGCCCTTGAGGAAAGCATTGAATCAGGCTAAGTACCAGTTCTGGTAGGAGTGGAGCATTACGTAGCGATCGCCAAATTAAATACTCAAACTCACCCTGGATCTGCTGCGCTAGCCTGATCGCCAGGGTCGTTTTGCCGATTCCTCCCATGCCTAGAAGCGTTAGCAAACGGCACCGATCTTCGACAATCCACTTTCTGAGTGTGGCTAGCTCAGCAGTGCGACCGTAGAAAACGGAAACATCAGGTGCTTCACCCCAATCAGCTCGATTTTGAGTTTTGGAGCGAGCGTTGGCGCTTGTTGGCGAGTGACTTAGATTTTGGATTGGCAGTCTGTCTCCCCCTCTCCCTTTCCCGTATCCTGCAACCTCTAACCAATCAACAATGTCTCTCCAGTTTTCGACTGTGTTTGCTGGCCGTCCGGTCAGGGTCTCGGCATATCGATACAGAGTATTACAGAGATCAACTTCAACTCCCTTGGCTCTCTTCACCAGCTTGGTGGCGATCTCGGCGGGGCTGTAGCCACACAGCAATCCTCTCAGGTGCAGCTTTTCGACGTCTGTAAGCTCTTTTTTTTTGTGAGGTGCTACTTGTCTTTTGGCACTAGTCAGGTCTAGATAAAGCCTTGTTAAATCCCAGTTGTCTGCCGCTTGGGCAAACTGCTCTTGAATAGATGCCATTGCAAGGGAGTCGTCATTAAGTTTGCTATCATAGATCCTAGCTAAATCTTTCAGCTAGAGGTGATTTCGCCAGATTCTGATGACGCTGCTTCCCAGCCGCTCATAAAGAATTCCAGTTTCACGGAGCCTAACTCTATTAAGTCACCGTCTTCTAAGGGGGCGCGCTCTAATGAAGTGAGCTTTCGGTGATTCACTCTAATTCCATTGGTGCTGCCAATATCGGTAATATAAAAGCCACTGTTAGGGTAGTATCCAATGACGGCATGACAGCGGGAGACTGAGAAGTTTGGTATAGAGATCGCGCAAGAGCGACTTCTGCCAATTAGCCAGTTTGTTGCGATCGCCGTCACCTGTAATCCTTTCACTTGGGCAAGATTCGTGGTGAGAAAGGTGGTTCGCCCCGTAGTCAAGGCTTGGATGTAGAAGCAAGTTAGCTCACAGCGTTTAAAAGCGTATAGAACTGGTTCAATAAGCGTTTTGATTTTGTCAAGATTGTGGTCGTACTCAGTGAGTAGTGAGTGCGATACTGACGGGTTTTGCTTTAGAAAGCTGATGGTTCGCAGGTTAGAACGACTGGAAGATTCTGGGTGCATGGTCGTGATAGCGGTTTAACGAACAAGTTCTCTCAATAAACCTGACACCCTGTATAAATTGACTTCGCATATTCAAAAACGCTGCCGGACGACCTCGTCACATTTATGTAGTAGTGATCGGTCTCAAACTTCTATCGTTATCCGCTAGCAGCTATCTCGTGGCTATTTGGTAGAAGAGATAAAATCAATTGATTAGTAAAAAGTACTATAGCTTACAAAGTTTCACACCCGTGTAAGCACATAAATTTGTTAAAGCTTTATATTCTGGCAGTAATTGCTTGATATTATGAAGTTTCAACAAAATTCTATTAGTGTTTAAACATGCGGTATTGTGTTAATTAATTGTGTGGGAAAGAATATTTTTTTATCCTGTAAAATAAAATTTCATACAATTGTCTGTATGGCAAATAGCACTGAAGTCAAGCTATTTCTTCGTTTGTAGTAGCGCTGCATTGGCGTATAAACACAACTACGAATGAGCTGTTTTAGTACCAGTCGCTCAAGTTGTAATCTGATTGGCAGTCTGCTCTGGACGAGTGAAGTGAATATGGGTGTCGTACCGTTCGCCACGAAATGGCTGCTGTACTACGGCTCACGAATGAATTAATATGATCGTGTGCGGAAAAAATATTACGGTTAATCTGTAGCTGTGAGCCTAGCTAATAATTCTGAGGCAGCGCCACAATCGACGGTGGCTGTTTTTCACCTTTCCCCCCTGATTCGGCTGACGCTTTTGAGTCTATATGTGGCTCTAACGGCACCACTACCATTTTTGTCTCAAGTCACCAATGCTCCTATACCACCGGCATTGCTGTTTTGGGGTGTGGTGTTGGGAGTAGTACCGCTGTATGCGGCACTGAGTGAACAAGTCATTTTGGACGATCAGGGAATTCAAGTCGCTTATCCAAGTTGGGTACCTAGCTTCTTCCGCCGGGGTTGGTCATTGCTGTGGTCAGACGTGAAAGATTTAAAACCCCGCACCACTGGTCAAGGCGGATTGGTTTATTATTTCCTTAGCACTGAGGGGAAAGCTTTTTTGCTGCCAGTGCGTGTGGCTGGCTTTGCCCGTTTGGTTCAAATAGTGGAGGCGAAAACGGGCATCGACACAAGAGATGTTCGTCCGTTGGCACAACCCTGGATGTATTTCATTTTACTGGGGCTGACGCTGCTGCTGCTCCTCGTAGACGGTTGGGCCATCTGGTTCCATCCCTAGAGTTACAGGAACAAATAACGAGTGCAGACAGCACAACTTCAGTTGAGGCAGGTGAGTTTAGCAGCGTCGAGCGGTTCTCGTTACTTGCTTAAAGATATTTCCTTTGAAGCATGGACGGGCGATCGCATTGCCATTGTGGGTCCAACGGGGGCTGGTAAAACATCTTTACTGCGGTTATTGAACCGTCTCAATGAACCTACTGCTGGCTTCATTCGTTTGGAGGACCAAGAGTACCGACAGATCCCAGTCATCCAGTTACGCCAACAAATTACGCTTGTACCGCAAGAATCTAAGTTATTGGGTATGACTGTTCGAGAGGCGTTAGCTTATCCCCTAACTTTAAGGCGGCTGCCGTCAGCGGAAATTCAACAGCGGCTGGATTACTGGACCGAACAGCTGCGCATCCCGTCAGACTGGCTGGGACGGACTGAGGTACAGCTTTCTGCCGGACAGCGGCAATGGTGCGCGATCGCTCGGGCTTTAGTCATTCAGCCCAAGATTTTGCTATTAGACGAGCCAACATCTGCCCTTGACGTTGGTCAGGCGTCCCACCTGCTGCAAGTTTTGGCTCAGGTCGAGAATAGTCCAACTGTGCTGATGGTTAATCATCAGTTAGAGCTAGCTCAGTCGTTCTGTACAAGGGTCTTGCATCTACAGCATGGCCAACTGGTTCAGGATGTCCCAAAAGAGAACATGAACTGGGCTGAGTTGAAGACAGTAATGCAGGCAGAGGCACAAGAGGATGATGAGTGGGGGCTTGAGGATAAGGCATAATTGCGGTAATTGCTCTGCGACTATTGGAGCTCTAACAGAGATTGTTAGTGGTTTGAGCGAGTGCGGCTATGAGATGGTCACGGTGCCAGAACTACTAAATATGTAAAACAAAGACTGGTTAGTGACAACGGTAGCAAAATTCACTCAAGGGAGGTGACTTCAATAGCTCCCCGGATCGGGTGGCGAAAAGCTGCTGATCCTAGAAGTACGGCGAACATTGGCACCCACCACAAGTGGTAATTACGGTGGATTATTGGTCCACTTAGGATCACGCCAAGCAAGCAAATTAATGCGAGACCACACCGTAACTCCAAAGTGGGACGCTTGAACCATACGTACAAACTTACACTAATCACTGTCACTGCAAGCATTGCTCTGGCGAGTAGACCAACCTCAGGTGGCATTTCATACATCCAGGTAGTTGAATCTACTAAACGACTTGAATTGAAGAGTACAGTATTTTTGATGAGAGCGGCAGGTGATAATATGAGAAACACCAACGTGGGTATAAGACCTAGCATGACCCCAGCGGCGTACCATCCTCGGTGAGAAGATGGCAAGCAGCAAGGAATGAAAACGGCTCCGGGAAGCAGCTTCGTCGATACAGACAAACCAACACAAAAACCTGCCCAACCGGGATTTTTATCCAGAGACAGTAATGCAAGCAACAGAGGTACTACACCAGCTAAATCAGTGGAACCTTTTATAAATATTTCAAAAGTTACTACTGACTGCATCAAGTAG
>CAXUIV010000237.1:0-7145 GCA_964250875.1 uncultured bacterium | reverse complement strand
AGGCAAACCCGACCTTCTTTGATAGCGTCTTTAAGAACTGCCACTAAGAGACAATCATGCTTAGATAATCCTCCTTTGGCAATAAGGCTATTGATTTGCTCCTGTGCATTTGCGGAAAGGACACCAAAAGCCAAGGCGGCTCTTGCCAAACGCTGAATATTGGTCTTGTTTTCGGGGCAGTTAGTGGTATGTGACATCTTCCTGGTACTGAGATTGTTCATGAAGTATCTTCAAAGCCATATAGAGAGATTCCGGATTACGGGTGAATTGTTCCTGCAAAAATGAGCAACTTTATATTCTTTTCCGTGGTTTCTCTGAATGACTAAATCAAACACGTCATTTTAGTTACAATACCAAAACGCACAGTTATGTATATCTACTGAAATAAAAATATACCATAGTAAAAAGTTTGTACTACTTACTGTCACAGTTCTATCGTTTCACCTTGCTGAAACTGTTACCCATTTATAGTTTTGCAATCCAAAACGGTATGAGTCCCTGACTGACAAATCTGTTATTGAGCAGTCACACTCACCAGCCAGGGATTCAAATTCCTGTCTAATAGCTCACGCTAATAAACGTTTGATTGTTCTGATGCTGCGTTACTGCTATGGACTGTCTTACCGTTTTTACCATTGGTATGGGCATTAGAATGGCGGGGGTGAATTACACCATAACCGCCGTGGTTACGTTCGTAGATCACATTGATCTCACTGGTTTCGCTATTAAGAAACATATAGAAGTCATGACCAACCAACTTCAACTGTTCTAAAGCTTCTTCAATCGTCATAGGCGGCATGGCGAAGTACTTGGTACGAACAACTTCGTTGGGGAGTTCGGGTGAGCGATCGCCAATCAAATCAGATACAACTGGCTGTTCTGCCTCAGCAGTCTTGAGCTGAACTTGAGTTTTCTTCGCTTGACGCCTTTCCTTGTACTTACGTAGTTGGCGGGCAATTTTATCAGCTACTAGATCAATACTGGCGTATAAACTCTCGCTACTTTCCTCGGCCCGGATTACGCTTCCATTGGCGTGGATGGTCACTTCAGCTGCCTGATTTGAGGTGATACGAGGATTACGCTCTACAGAAAGATGCACATCTACCTGATTTGTCAAGTTATCGAAGTGATTCACTGCCTTCTCCACCTTCTGATGCACATACTCGCGAATAGCATCAGTGATTTCGATGTTTTTGCCGTGGATGACAAGCTTCATATTCAATTCCCTCGCTAAACTCTAATTCAAATTGTGGATCTGACTACACTAAGCCTTCTACTTACACACTCACCTGTTAAGATGAGCTAGGCAAGGGTATCAGAGAGTCAGAATTGCCTTTGCAGTCCGTACAGCTAAGGTGTATGGGACAGCAGTGAAGAATTTTGCTCATATGGTCTTCAACCAGATATGCGGATAACGTCGGGTTACGTTCAGTTCCCTCAATGAGTGAGCGCAACGAGTCGCACGGTGCAGCGGCTTTCTACCTGCATTGATGATATACATTCACACTACCACTTTGTATTTTGGAAAACAAAGACCAATGGTCTTCTCTTCAAAATCTTTTGCACGAGTTGACATTTCTTGACTTCAATTCTTCCATCTGAAATATATTTTGGTTAGAATTACACTTGATTTTTGGCATGATTCAAGGTACAGAGACACCCTTCCACGCGATCGCCCAGCCAAAGCAACGCTATTGTTGGCTATATAACCAGGGACTTCTGCCCTACGCTGTTGGTTGGCAGTGGCAGCGATCGCTCCAGCAAGAGCGTCTTAATGAACCGAAACTGGATGATGTCTTAATCTTGTTAGAGCATCCCCCCGTCTATACCCTTGGTCAAGGAGCCAGCAGCCAATTTCTCAAATTCGACCCGGAACAGAGCGACTGGGACGTTCACCGCGTAGAACGGGGTGGGGAGGTGACTTATCATTGTCCCGGACAACTGGTAGGCTATCCGATTCTGAACCTGCAATATTACCGGAAAGACCTGCACTGGTACCTACGGCAACTGGAAGAGGTGTTGATCCGGGTACTGGCATTCTATGGACTGAAGGGCGATCGCCTTCCCGGACTAACTGGCGTCTGGCTAGAAGGACGTAAAGTTGCGGCGATCGGCATCAAGGTCAGTCGCTGGATTACCATGCATGGATTTGCGTTGAATGTTTGTCCCGATCTAGCAGGCTTTGATCGCATCGTACCCTGCGGCATTTCCAACCGATCGGTCGGCAGCTTGGCTCAGTTTGTCCCGGAAATCAACCTTGACCAGGTTCGTTTCCAGGTGGCAATGGCATTTGCAGAAGTCTTTGGCGTCAAGCTAGTGGAGAAAGTTTACCTGTGTAAAGACGTTACATACGACATCTCTACATCTCTCAAATTCTGACTGACAGAATACCAGTATTTTTATCGTTGTTGAACTGAGAGGCAACGCCGTATTTTTTAACCAAGCCAATTCGATTGAATTTTGGCAGCATGCTACAAAGACCAGTCAGTGACGACAGCGTCATCCAAAAATCAGCACAATCGTCTGAGTGCGACCTACAGATCGCACCATGGATGCCGCTGAGGGAGCAAGACACCAACGCACTCATCTCCCTGTTTGAGCGGGAAGACAGTGAGGATATAGAAGCAGACATCAGCCGCAAACTCCTAGGTATGTGGCCTGAACCCTGCTGGGAAGACGAGTTTGATTTTTTGCGCGAGTATCTTTGATACCGCGCTGACTACAGGCGATCGCGGCAGCGGAGAGAGAGATGAGGACAGATTGACGTGATTTCATGATGTCCTTGAAATGATAACTTGCGACTTACTTAAGTTGAGCCTGACCCAAACTTAGATTCATTAGAAATAATACTGGTGACCTTAGAGCAGAAATGTATCAGATCCAGCAACTCAGATCGGAAATCAGGAATTAGCATAAGTGTATGTAACCTCCTCACACTGAGCGCGACTTCATGAACTTTTTAACTCACATCATGCATCTAGTGGGGTCTGGCGCTGTGGCTTATTTCACCGCTAGTCAGATCCGCGATCCTCTAACCCGTCCCAATATCCTTGCTGGGTTTCAACTAACCGAATCTGGCTCCGTGCCCTTTCTGCAAGCACTGAGTGAACGTGCAGCGGCGGAAGGCGACGAGTGGCTGGCTGAAAAACTGGCTAAACATGCATCAGATGAAAATCGACACGGTCAGATCTTTGCCCACGCCTTGAAACAGCTCAACAAACAGGTGATCGACCTGAAGCAGGTACCGCAAACCAAACCCGATGGTCAGCCAGATGAACGGCGGCGCAGTCCCTTCTTTGCGACCTACTTTGAGGGCTATACTCCAGAGCAGTTCAAACCTGATGCACTTGACTGGTTAGTCTTTATGGCTAGCACCTACATTTTGGAGCTAGATGCCAGTAAGGACTTCGTCCGTATGGCAAATGTGCTGCCAGAAGATGAGCCAACCAGTCGCAACCTGAAGAAAGGAATGTTGAGCATTGCCCAGGATGAAACTGGTCATGCCGCATATCTCTACGAAGCTATGATGCGTCGTCTGCCTGCTGCTGACGTGCAGAAACTAGTAGACCAGTGGCGCACCCGCAAGGTGAACGCCTTGGTTGCTATGATGGGTGGTTTGCTTCAAGGCGGTGGCAAAACGCCTTCAATGGTGCGGGATGGCGTTCCAGCAGAAATGTCAGAAGCTAATGAATCGTCGTTAGTTGCTGCTTAGTTCTAGGGCATAGGGCACAGGGCATGGGATGTAAATAATAGCGTTGCTTGATCAAAGAATGAACTCCTCTTTGTAACTTTGCGTCTTTGCGCCTAACGCTTCGCTAGCGCCTTCGGCTAATGCAAGAGTCATTCATTCCACAACACCTAAAAACTTCCCATGCCCCGTGCCCAAATCGCTAAAGTTCCTCAACCTAGCTCTGCGACGGTTTAGATTGTTGGAACAGAGACCTTGGTGCTGCCTGACGGAAGGCACCGCAGTAATACATCGTCATTACAGCCTTAAAAGCCCAGTCTTTTGGCGACACATCGCTGAAAGGTATCGGCAATGTATCTGCCCGATTCTGAATGCAGGCATCAGCAAGCTGATCCTGCGTGACTGGGGTTTGAGTGATAGGTGTAGGCGAGACGGGTGTAGGTTGTTGAGCCTTGGCGGAGGTCGCTAGGCTAGTGCTGAATAGCAGAATGGCGATCGCTAGAATTCGGAATTTCATGATTGATACAGATGTTCTGTCTTTCTAGTCTAATTTTTATTTCCAAGCTTTAGGCTGAGAAATCGTGTTAGAAGGTCAACCAGCTAAACACTTGTTCAACCGTCAGCCCCAGCTTCAACTGATCGAGAATAGGTAACACCTGAGAGCCTTTTAACAACTGCACTCGTTGCTCCGGCAGCACCGTGATTTTGGACTTAGCTTACATAGAACCTTCTTCACTTCATCGCAAAGATCTGCTGGGCAGTAAGACTTAGACTGGGAAATGTAGGGGAATTAATCCGATTGTTTCCTTGGAAACAACCGATTTCAGCATATTTGCCGTTTCTCAGCTCCAGCACCGTGATCGCTTGGTATTCAGGGTTAATCAACCAGTATTCTGGAATACCTCTGTTTTGGTACTGTTCGCGCTTGTCCGTGTAGTCTCGCTCTTGATTTTCATCTCCAGGACTGACAACTTCAGCCACTAACTGAGGCGCAGGCATTTTGAGCGTGATAAGTAGCCGTTTTTGAATGAGGCTTAAATGCTCTTCTCGCAAAATCACCAAATCAGGATAGCGTGTTCGTGGTCTACCCGAAACCTCAATTTCGCAAGTGTGGATAGCAATCAACCTAAGTGGGACAACCTGGCTGCTAGCAAGTACAAACAGCAGGTAGCGAGCAAGAAAATCATTTTGCTCTGACTCAGACGGCACTTCAACCAACTCCCCATCTACATACTCACATCGTCCTTCTTGCCAACCCAGCCGTGCCCAGCTTTCAGCATCTAAATTTAGGTAATCTTCAAAGGTTAATGCTTTAGCTGCCTGTGTCATAGCTACTCCTTTAGTAGTTCTATAGCAATCCTATTTGAGTTACGAACGCCAGCGTTCCTATATAGGGACGTTGTCTGTAACATCTCTACATGCTGTTTGCCAGTGATTTAGGATTGCTATATCTGACATGTCCATAAGTTTAGCCTACATTCATCATCTCTACCCTAGTTTCAATTTATGAAAGGGATTAGTGAGCATTTCAGCGTATTACACAGTGAGACATTGGTGATTATTCAATTAACGGCTCTGGCACAAGAAAGCGTCGAATCAATATTATTGAAATGAAACAGGTTAGACGCAATGCTGATGAAGGAGAATTTTAGAGGTTGCTTAATTGGTCAATGCGTGGGTGATGCTTTGGGAATGCCTGTTGAGCGGCAATCTCCATCTGTCTGCCAGGAATATGTTAAGCAGTTGCAGTTGGGTAAAATTGGTGATGTTCGTCACGCTCTGTATGCTTTTGGGCAATACACTGATGACTCTCAACTTATGCGAGAGCTGGTGAGTAGCTTTGTTGCTTGTGAGGACTTTGAACCTGCTGACTACGCTCGTCGGATAGCCAAGATTTACGCGACTGGTCAAATTGTCGGTTCGAGCAGCGCCACCGCAAAAGTAGCGGCACAGCTAGCTCAGGGTGTCACATGGCAAGATGCCGGAACACCTGCGCCTTATGCCCGGAATGGAAGTGCCATGCGGTCGGCCCCAGTTGGACTATTCTTCAGCAATGATGCCCAGCGGCTGATTCAAGCTGCCTGTGAGCAAGGGCGTATTACTCATCAAGACCCCCGTGCTTCTGCTGGAGCCGTTGCCATTGCTGGAGCGGTTGCGATCGCTGTTGGAGTTGATGAAATTCATTCGTCTGAATTCCTCAGACAATTGAGTACATGGGTAGAACAGATAGAGCCGTCCATTGCATCTTACTTGTTACAACTTATAGGATGGGTTGATTTACCCGTTGAGGTAGCTCTCGAACAAATTATGCCGTTGGGCAATCCTCCAGAATCACTGAAAGATTGGCAAGGGATTTCACCCTGGGTTGTACCTAGTATTTTGTGGAGTCTCTATTCTTTTCTCCACTCACCTTATGACTACTGGCAAACCGTCTGTACGGCGATCTCCGGTGGAGGAGATGCCGATACAACAGCGGCAATGGCAGGTGCAATCAGCGGGGCTTTCCTAGGATTAGATGCCATCCCGGTGACAATCTCCCATCGCCTCACGGATCGCGGCAAGTGGGGTTACGAGCCGTTGCTAGCACTAGCAGATTTGGGCTTTCATTTAACGCGAGTGAGACAGATGACCGATGAGAACACGATGCTAGAGCGTTGGGCAGCTTCCGTTTAATCTCATCAATCTTTGTGTTCCAATTCCTGAAAGGGCTTAGTGAGCATTTCAGCAAATGAACTCAAAGCAGATTGGAAGCTTCTGAATGAGCGTGAAGGTAAAAAGGTTGCCAAATCTTTAGGATTGAGAGTAACGGGAATTTTGGGAGCTTTGCTTCAGGCTAAACAGATTTGACCAGCGCACTGCTGTTTACAAAATAAATTGTCATCTATCGGCGTTCCTCAATAATTGTTTGAGAAACAGACCCAGATTGAATCTGAATAAGGTGCTGATGCGTTCTCTGTTCAAAGGCTGGATTCTTAATGTGCCGAACCAATCCAGATTCCAGTAATGCTCGGTGGAATGCTATTCGTTTAGCAGGCGCTTCCCCATCTCTCAGGTACTCTTGGATCACTTGACTGAGCTGCTGTAGCTCAGATGGCTCCAAAGTCTGCAACTGGTCAAGTATTTGATTCAGAATTGCTTGGGACATCGTTTATGTTAACTAGGTAGTTTCAATCCCTGAAAGGGCTTAGTGAGCATTTCAGCCTACGCGATCACCATCACATAAGCACTCCCACCAACGTTTCAATCCCTGAAAGGGCTTAGTGAGCATTTCAGCTCAAAATGAGCCGCTTTTCCGGTTCCCCTTACACTCTTGTTTCAATCCCTGAAAGGGCTTAGTGAGCATTTCAGCCTCGTTCTTGGTGGACCCTAAAACCTTGGAATGGGTTTCACATCCCTGAAAGGGCTTAGTGAGCATTTCAGCGCAGTATGGGCTATGGTCAGGTGTTGCGCTGGGTTT
>CAXUIV010000236.1:0-7147 GCA_964250875.1 uncultured bacterium | reverse complement strand
AATTAGAAATTGTCGCTTTGGGAGGCAGCAAAATGGCTGCTGCTGGAGCTACGGTTCTAGGCAATACGAGCAGTATTGGCTCAATGGGGATTCTAGAGGGCTTGCCCTACATCTGGCCGACTCATCAGATTCAGCGCTGCGCTAAACAGTACCTCCAGCAACATCCACCCGACTTGGTGGTGCTGATTGACTATATGAGACCAAATCTCTTCATCGGCAGTTATGTTCGGCAACAACTACCAGGAGTCCCAGTGGTGTATTACATCGCCCCACAGGAGTGGGTCTGGTCTAACAGCCCGCGTGACACCACTCGGATTGTGGGCATGACAGACAAAATGCTAGCCATATTCCCAGAAGAAGCTCGTTACTTTCGAGCTAAAGGGGGGAATGTCGTCTGGGTCGGTCATCCTCTGGTTGATTTAATGCAGGCTGCTCCCAGTCGGGAAGCAGCACGGGCAGCACTCTCGATTGAGCCAGATGCGTTGAGCGTTGTCCTCCTTCCTGCTTCCCGACGGCAGGAATTAAAATATCTCCTACCAGTTATGTTTCAAGCTGCCAAGCAAATTCAGACAGAATTGCCGCAGGTTAAGTTCTGGATTCCCCTGTCTCTAGAGATCTACAGACAGCAAATCGAACAGGAGATTGAGCGTTACGGTCTGCGAGCGACTGTACTGTCTAACCGGACACAGGAGGTCATTGCCGCAGCTGATTTAGCCATCACTAAATCTGGCACAGTAAACTTGGAACTGGCTCTGCTCAATGTGCCACAGGTTGTCCTCTACCGCCTCAACCCCGTCACTTTCTGGATTGCCCGTAATCTCTTAAAGTTTTCAATACCCTTCATGTCCCCCCCTAACTTAGTGGTCATGAAACCAATCGTGCCAGAGTTCCTGCAAGAGCAAGCCACGCCAGCGAACATTGTGCAAGCGTCACTGGAACTACTGCTGAACCCCAGTCGCCGCCAGCAAACTCTGGCAGGTTATCAGGAGATGCGTCAGGCTTTAGGAGAAGTGGGAGTGGGCGATCGCGCCGCTCAGGAGATTCTTCAGCTTCTACCGCAACCCTAAATGACCCATTAAGACCTGTAGAGACACATGCGACGTCTTTACAAGGAAGAATTAGCTTAGTATGGAAGATGGGTACCCAAAGAAGGTGTCCCTACACTCGCAAAGATTTATCATGCTGGGTACTTTTCAACAAAGCCAAATTCGAATTGAGGTAGAGGCATCGGCGGCTGTAATTCGAGATAGCTTACAGCGTCCTAAACAACTGCAACAGTGGTGTCCTCAACGCTTTGCCGTCGGAATGCCAGAACAGTTAGACCAAGGATTAACCTACACAAGTTGGACTGGGCCAGTCCCAATTCATCACACAGTAGATGTGGTTACACATAACTGCCTGCGTCTGTTACTCAGCCAAGGAGTCGATGGATTCAACGAATGGTACTGGGGAGAAGGTTGGGTGCAGTCTCGTCTAGAGGGAGTTTCAGTATTGCCGCTCAACTTAGGCCAAACCCTCAACCTGTTGCGTCTACGCGAATTTTTAGCAGCGCAACGACGTGCCGCCTAAAGCACCTTTGCCATTGCCTTCGTAGCTGCTTCCAGATTATTTGTGTAGTGTAAGCTGCACTAAGTGAAAGGCATCTGGAGTGTAGAGTTACATCTGCCACCAGCTATTTAAATAGAAACACGTAAGTTTTGTCAGAGAGCTTGCCGCTTGTCGCGTCGCCAGACAAACTATAGCTGAGTTACAGAATTAAAACATTTATCCAAGAGGTTCAGTGGTTAGCGGTAACAAGTAAACGACTACCGACCATGGACTAGAGTTATTAGTAACTAACAGACACCTCCAGAAACTTCCCCTCGTCAGCCGAAGTCATTTGTAGAGACGTTGCATGCAACGTCTTTACATGATTTTTAGAGGGGTTCAATCACCACTCATTCGTCAGTTCTAAACAGATAGCGCAAACTCGATTGTCTCCATTTCATCCGGTAGAACCCTTATTAAGGCTGAAGCAAACAACCAGAGTTGGAAAGTAAGCAGCTTTGAGCAGAAGCAATGCATTCTGGACGAAGTATCTCTACCTAAAAGTAGATGACAAAATTAAACTTTGTATTCTTTGTAGTGAGCAGATTTAAAAAACTTTATAAGTAGTGGTACACCGTAACAATTCAAGTCGGTGGGCAGAAACAAAGCCAGTCATTCTACAGGATGTGAATCATCAGTTTTCTACCCATGCCCCATGCCCCATGCCCAATCTCAACAAGTAATTGCTCATCTGCACCGATCTACTTATGGGATTTAAACATCTAACCAGTACAACTTTCTTTTGGCTCTGGGGTTGCAGTGCCCTAGCTCAAATAAGTTCAAATACGAGTCAAGACAAACCAGCCACGCCACAGGCAACCTTCAACCCTCTGTTAGCCCAGATCCCAACGCCAAAAATCCCGCCGGGAGTTCTAGAACCTACCCGTCCTAGTCTAACGCCGTTACCTACTGCACCACCAGCAACTGTTGCGCCGGTACTGACTCCCCCTCCTCAAACGCTACCAGTACCAGCAGCAGGAGCCAAGACTAAGGTGAGACGAGTTGAGGTTTTGGGAAGCACGGTCTTTTCAGCGGCAGATTTAAACACTGCTGTGGCATCCTTTATTGGTAAAGATGCTACTTTTGAAGACCTATTAGCCATTCGCGCTGCCATTACAGATTTATATACCAATCATGGCTACACAACCTCAGGCGCTTTTTTGCCGCCGCAGGATGTCACCGATGGCGTGATTAAAATTCAGGTTGTAGAAGGCGAGTTAGAGCGGATAGAAATTCACGGGCTGAGGCATTTGCGCTCTAGCTATGTTCGCGATCGCCTGCGCCTAGCCACCCAATCACCAGTTAATCTTAACCGTCTGGAAGCAGCATTGCAGTTGCTACAGCGCGACCCCCTTTTAGCGAAAGTGCAGGCAGAACTCACAGCCGGAACTGCAACTGGGCTGAGTGTATTGAACCTAAACCTGAGAGAAGCCCCACAAATCACCAGTACTCTGGTGGTGGAGAACAGAGATTCTCCCAGCATTGGCGAAATTGGAGGAACAGCTCTTGTTACTGAGAAGGATTTACTAGGGCTGGGCGATCGCCTCAGTGCTGATGTCGGATTCACTGCTGGAGTTAGAAACTATGACGTCAGCTACGACATGCCTCTGAATGCCCGTGACGGCACCTTGAGTCTGCGCTACGCTAACAACAACAACCAGATCGTTGAGCAACCGTTCGCCCCACTCGATATTAATGGTCTCGACCAAACCTACGCTCTCAGCTTTCGCCAGCCCGTTATTCGCACACCCAACACTGAATTAGCCCTTAGCTTATCAGCGGATGTGCGTGAGAGCCAGACCTTTTTACTGAAGAACATTCCCTTCTCTTTTTCTGAAGGACCGCAAAACGGACGAGCAAGGGTGAACGCTATCCGCTTTAGCCAAGATTGGGTCAAGCGCAGCCCCAATCAAACTTTAGCCGCACGATCGCAGTTCAGTCTAGGGTTAGGGATATTGGGAGCGACTGTTAATAATACTGGACCCGATGGCCGATTTTTCAGCTGGGTAGGACAGGTACAGTTGGTTCAGGCACTAGCACCGGATACACTCTTGATTGCCCGTGCTGGCCTACAGCTTACACCCAACTCACTCTTGCCCCTGGAACAATTTAGCATTGGTGGAATTGATACAGTGCGGGGCTACCGCCAGGACCAACAGGTGGGAGACAATGGTTTCGTTGGTTCGGTCGAACTGCGTTTGCCCATCGTTCGCGATCGCATTGGACTGATTCAGCTAGCGCCCTTTTTAGATGTAGGTAAAATTTGGAATCATGGCAGTACTAATGTCGTTCCAAGTACGCTTGCAGGGGCAGGCTTGGGCTTACGCTGGCAGATAGATCCTGTCTTTTCTGCCAGTTTTGACTGGGGGATTCCGCTCAACCGCGTAAATAACCGAGGCAACTCCCTTCAGGACAACGGCATCTATTTCTCTATCCAGGTGCAGCCATTTTGAGAGGGTGGGCTAGTGCTCTAGCGCTGCTCCTTCATTCAGCCCGCCTTGTTCTAGGAGCGAGATGAAATTGCCATGGATAGCGGGATCGTGAGGATTAGCTGTCTGAGCCGTTGAGATGGATGTCAACGCATCGTACCATAATCCCGCTCTGGCGTAAACGGTAGCGCGATCACGGTCTGAGACAGCGGTTGCCAGTTGTTGAGCTAGCTCTGGTGTAGGGGGTACACGCTCCACCCAACTTTGGATGAAGACATCACTAGAGGGCCGCTCCTCATTACAGATCAGGGTTACAGACCAACGGTATTTCCTCCCTGGCACAAGTTCAGTCACATTGTCAGGTATTGCTAACTTTACGATCCCGGCCTTTTGTGGCTCCATCTGCTGCACAAATAGCGGCTGGGTAACTCCCGACTCGACCAAAGCAAACTCCACTGGCACTGATGTCGGCTCAGACACATACCAGAAGAATGTCGGACGCCCTGACACAGTCTGTCCGACATGATCGTTAGGTACCAACAAACTTAGAGATGCTGGTAGTGATTGAGGACATCCGCGTGAGCCGCTTCCCTGGGTTCGCTTGGGGATGCCGCGCCTAGGAGGTATGTAGCGAAATGCCATTGAGCTGGCAGGGATATCTGCTAGGGCAGGAGAATTAATAGCCCAATGAAAAGAGGTTAGAGGAGCTGTAGATGGGCCTAGTAACGGAATGAAAAAGAATGATGCGGCTCCGGTTAAGACCGTTACTATGAGGCGGCAGGGCATATCCATAGGATTAAAAATTAAGTTTTTAAAAACTATAAAAACTCTAGTAGCGCCACCCTGGAGACGAAACTATTAAAAAACAATACAGTGGTAGAATGCCTTAACTACTCATAGTTATAAACAATTTTTAGATATTGGCAATATACCTTGTGGCATATTAACTAAGACTTAACAGAATTGTTGAGTAAAATTAAACTATGATTTGATGGATCTTCGTCTGCTGTTCGCGTCCTCGGAGTTGAACAAGACCAAGCAGCTTTGTCGGAAAATCGGCGTGGATGTACTGGTAAGTACCTTCGTTAATTAAAATTCGGCAAAGGCCACCATCAAACGACTTATCATAGCTCTCCAGTCGTGAGGCTACATTGACACTGTCGCCAATTGTCGTATAGTCCAACCTTTGGGAACTGCCGAGGCTACCAGTCACCACATTGCCGGTGGCAATCCCTACTCGCATAGCAGCAGTAGGACGTCCCTGAGTCTGCCATTGCTGATTCAAGGCATGAAGCGTTGAGGCCATTTCTACGGCACAACGAGCCGCTGCCACTGCATCTTTAGCGATCGCCTCAGACGTGGTGCGTGCAATCGGGACGCCAAACACAGCCATGATGGCATCGCCCATAAATTTATCGACCACACCATCGTGTTTTAGGACCAGTTGGGCCATAGCCTCCATATACTCGTTGAGCCAACCCATCAGCGCTTCTGGCTCGGTGGATTCGGCAACGCGACTGAAGCCCTTCAAGTCGGCAAACAAAACAGTTGCAATCATCTGGCGTCCCAAAAGTTGTCCTGCCTGTAACAACTGGTGCCGCTCACGCCAGATAGCCTCAGCAATTTTTGGCGTGACATGACGACCAAACAAATTCATTACGGTTTGCCGTTCCTCTCGCTCCAGTCGAGCCAGGTAAGCCGTAATGACAATGGCAGAACTCACCAAGGCTAGCCCTGGAGGAACGATTGGTAGCCACCAGCCAGCCAAAAACGACAGGTAACAACTTACCCAAAGCCCACTGACGGCAATCAGCATGCTACAGGCACCTCGGAAAAGTGAGTGCTTCGCGTCGTCATAGCCCAACATCCAACTCAAAGTTGCTCCAACACCAGACCAAAGGACAATCCACATCACCTCCACCGGCTTAGACCAGGTCTTAATCGCTGATCGCCCCTCTAGTGCTGCACTTATAATGTGACTGGCTAAATGAGCTTGAATCTCCACGCCAGGGATTTGAGCTGGCGCACCCACTTGACCAGCGCTGAAAGGCGTATAGAAGAAATCATTCAGGCTAGGTGCCGTTGTACCGATCAAGACAATGCGATCGCGCATCCAGTCCGCCGGTACCCGGTTTTGGAGAACGCTGGTTAAAGACACTATGCGGTAAGGACTTCCCCACACCGGACCGCGAAAATTGAGCAAAATCTGGTAGCTAGCAGCATCTGCCCGGACATAGCCACCGTCATTCGCTTCAAAGGGAACAAACACAGCCCTACCCAATTTCAACCAACTGTTGATAGCTGGTTCTGGGGAGACGCCTTTTGCCTGTAGATAAATCAAAGCTAGACTCAGCCCCAAACTAGGAACAGCTTCGCGATCATCAGGAGTGACATACAGCAAGCCCCGACGGAGTTTCCCATCTCCATCTATCACAACATCGTTAGCACCAATCTGGCCCAATCGGCTCAACTCGGGCGGTGGAGCAATAGCAGCGCTGTTCCCACTTCCCACCACCTTCTCAATTCCAATCAAATTGGGTGTCGTCTTAAAGACCTTCACCAAGGCTGGATGGCCAGGTTCTACAGGTAGATCGCGATAAAGATCAAGACCAATCGCTCTGGGATGCTGAGATTTGATCTTTTCCAGCAACTGGGCAAGAATGGTATCCGGGATCGGCCACTGCCTGACGTTGTGCAGATCGGACTCACTGATCCCGACAATCGTGATGCGCGGTTCTACAGAAACTAAGGGACGCAGGCGAAAAAACTGATCGAATGCCTTCCACTCCAATGTTTGCAATAGACCAGTAAGACGCAGGGCAATAACCAATCCTGCCACACTCGGCGTGGCAATCAAGACTCCACGCCAGTTCCATTTTTTCAGTTGATGCCGCATGTGTTGGTGGGGTGATGGGGAGGTGGGGAGATAGATTTCTCCTTTTATTGCTAGATTCCTATAAAGTTAATTATTCAAGGTAGAATGAGGTGATCTACTGCGCATTCGAGTGGCAAATAGACTTTTTGGCATTGGCGATTACCTGTGAAGATGTAGTGCCTAGGAGTAAATGTCCATCTGCCGCGATGTTCAAACTCTGTGCCTCCTGAATAGGATCACCCAGTTTCCACTGGTG
>CAXUIV010000235.1:5798-7158 GCA_964250875.1 uncultured bacterium | reverse complement strand
CAAAACTCAAAACTTTTAAAATTATTATGCCAATCCGAGAATACCTTTTCTACGCCTTAACAAACAGTGTTTGCTCTCAATGCTTGGTCAAAGTTGAGGCAAAAATTATTTTTCAGGACGATCGCGTTTACTTGGTGAAGCACTGTTCCACTCATGGACGCGAAGAAGTTTTGATTGCGGATGATGTGGCTTATTACAAACAGTGCCAGGAATTTATCAAGCCAGGGGATATGCCACTCAAGTTCAATACACCCATTAAATATGGCTGTCCCTATGACTGCGGATTATGTCCTGACCACGAGCAGCATAGCTGCCTGACTCTTGTAGAACTAACAGACCAGTGCAATCTCTCTTGTCCCATTTGCTACGCCGATTCAGGAGCAGAAGATCCGCACTCTCCTCAACCCCGACGTCACCGCAGTCTAGCGCAGATTGAGCGGATGCTAGATGCTGTGGTGGCGAATGAGGGAGAACCCCAGATCGTGCAGTTGAGTGGTGGCGAACCAACCATTCATCCTGAGTTCTTTGCTGTCATGGATATTGCCAAAAGCAAACCAATCAAGCATTTAATGGTCAACACAAATGGCGTCAGAATTGCCAAAGACAGAGACTTCTGCGATCGCCTCAGTCAGTACATGCCAGGAATCGAAGTCTACCTCCAGTTTGATAGCTTTGAGGCAGAAGCACTTCAGGAATTGCGCGGGGCAGATTTGCGTTCAGTTCGAGAACAGGCGATCGCTCACCTCAATGAGTTCAATATTTCCACCACCTTGGTTGTCACCCTGAAAAAAGGGCTGAACGACCATGAGATTGGCAAGATCATTGACTACGCCCTGCAACAACCATCCGTGCGGGGCGTCACCTTTCAGCCCATCCAGGCAGTTGGGCGGCTAGAAGGATTTGACCCAAAGCGCGATCGCTACACGCTGACAGAAGTCCGGCGCTCCGTCTTACAGCAGAGTCCCTATTTCCGACCTGAAGACATTATCCCCGTTCCTTGCCATCCAGATAGTTTAGCAATGGCTTATGCGCTCAAGCTCAACGGCAAAGTCATACCCTTAACTGGCTTAATCCAGCCCGATGCTTTCGTGCAAATGACGCCTAACACCGTGCTTTACGAGCAAAACGAAGACCTGAAGCGCAATATCTTCCAGTTGTTTTCTACCAGTCATTCACCTAGTTCTGCCGCCACATCTTTGAAACAACTGCTGTGCTGTTTGCCAATGGTATCAGTACCAGCAGGAATCACATACAAAAACATCTTCCGCGTCTTCATCGTGCAGTTTCTCGATCCATTCAACTTCGATGTCCGCTCGGTAAAGCGTTCCTGCATTCATATCGCTCATCCTGATGGTCGAAT
>CAXUIV010000235.1:0-5698 GCA_964250875.1 uncultured bacterium | reverse complement strand
AATACTAGCTCCACTAACTTGGTTCTTTTATTGATAATAGTGCCTTTTTGTTGGTTGATTGGTCTGGGCCAGTTTTTATATATTATTCCTCTGATCATTTGGTTGGCAAGACGACGGCAGGGAGAATCGATTAAAGGAGTAATTATTGGTGCAATTATTACTATCCTGCTAAACGGCGGTGGCTGCTTTTTATTATTAAACGGTCTTAAATTTTGAGCTTTGAGTGAGTTCCAGCCGTAGCAATTCTAAATGAGTCAAACCCATTTCTCTGCGCTCTCTGCGTCTCGGCGGTTCGTTAAAAAAAACTGTCTACCAAAGAACTATCACTCACAATCATCAGACTGCTTGGATTGAGGAATTGTGAAAGAAATAGGATGCAGCTTGCGGCCTAGAGTTTCAGATGCTGGAATAGACTGAGCGTTGGAGGGATTGACAGCAGGCACAACAGGAGGCACTTGAGCTGCATCTCTCTGCATCCAGGAGAACTTATCGTAGTTGGAAGCGATCGCCAAGAACGCCCCACCCAGAATGTAGATGGGCAGCGGCAGCATCAGGTGTTTAACCCATTGGTAAAGCTCCGCAAGTGCAAACAGCACACCGAAGCAGGCAAGCCAAACCTTCATAGTTCTAACCCATAGCGCACAAACAACTTTGCTCCCAGTTTACACAAGTTGCAAAACGCTTGTCCTTCAATTCAACAATCTATCATCCCCTCACCCCCTCCAAAGCCAGCGCTAAACTAGGGGCTAAAATGTATTTCATAAAAGGCGATGAAGTCAGTGGAACCAGTAACACCTGAGATGAAGCAGCGGGTTCAGGAACTGCGACAGCTGCTGCAACAGGCAAGCTCAGCCTACTACGTCCTCGACAACCCGATTATGGAGGACGCAGTTTACGACCAGCTGTATCGAGAATTGCAGCAGCTAGAAACCCAATACCCAGAACTGATTGCGTCAGACAGTCCCACCCAGCGAGTGGGTGAGAAGCCAGCAACCCAATTCTCCTCGGTACGTCATAAAATCCCGCTCTACAGCCTAGAGAATGCTTTTAACATTGATGAACTCAAGGTTTGGCAAGAACGTTGGCGGCGTCACGCGCCTGAGGCAGAGGTGGCTGACTACATGTGTGAGCTGAAAATTGATGGTTCCGCCTTGGCTTTGAGCTATGAAGATGGAGTGCTAGTCAGGGCAGCAACCAGAGGTGACGGAATTGCTGGAGAGGACATCACCCAAAATGTGCGGACGATTCGCTCAATTCCATTGCGATTGCACAAAGGGCAGGACATTGAAGTGCGGGGAGAGGCATTTTTAGCCCTAGATGTGTTTAAACAAATCAATCAAGAACGTGAGGAAGCGGGCTTACAGCTGTTTGCCAATCCCCGTAACGCGGTCGCTGGCACCCTGCGGCAACTTGATCCTCGGATTGTAGCCCGACGGCGGTTAGATTTTTTTGCCTACACGCTGCAAATTCAAGGGTTGGATGATGCCAGTGTTGCCGATAGCCAATCGGCGGCGCTGGAATCACTGCAAGAAATGGGGTTTCGGGTGAATCCGCATCGGCAGCTCTGCTCGTCACTAGAGGAAGTCGCAGCTTATTACGAATACTGGGATACAGAACGATTGAATTTGCCCTATATGACCGACGGGGTTGTGGTGAAGATTAACTCTTTTGCTCTGCAAAAACGGTTAGGTTTTACACAGAAGTTTCCCCGTTGGGCAGTAGCGCTGAAGTACGCAGCCCAAGAGGCACCAACTCGCGTTGAAAATATCTCTGTCAATGTAGGACGGACAGGGGCACTGACACCCTTGGCAGAAATGCGACCAGTGCAGCTAGCTGGAACAACAGTTTCCCGCGCTACGCTGCACAATGGCGATCGCGTGCGAGAACTGGACATCCGCATCGGCGATACAGCGATCGTTCGCAAGGCTGGTGAGATCATTCCAGAAGTGGTGCGCGTCCTGCTGGAACTCCGTCCAGCCGATACTCAACCTTTCCAAATGCCCATCAACTGCCCTGTGTGCGGTCAGCCTGTCGTGCGACAGACTGACGAGGCAGTAACAAGATGCGTTAACGCTTCCTGTCCAGCTATTCTCAAAGGGGCGCTAGAACATTGGGTCAGCCGTGATGCGTTGGATATTAACGGTATGGGGGAAAAGCTGATTCAGCAGCTAGTTGAGCGAGGAGTGGTGCATTCGGTTGCTGACCTTTACGATCTAACTGCTGAACAATTAGGCTCTTTGGAGCGGATGGGTAAAAAGTCAGCGGCGAAATTGGTGGAGGCAATGCAAGCGTCTAAAGCTCAACCTTGGTCGCGGGTATTGTATGGACTAGGAATTCGGCACGTCGGCAGTGTGAATGCTCTCACCCTAAGCCAGCACTTTCTGACGGTAGAACAGCTCGCTGAGGCTGAACCGAAAGCGATCGCAGCCGTTTACGGTATCGGTCCTGAAATTGCTCAATCTGTCTACCAGTGGTGCCGCATCCCTGCAAATCAGACCTTGATTGAGCGGCTGAAGACAGCTGGTTTGCAGCTGGAGGGTGTTGCGGTAGAGACGACTGCAAGTGGTTTAAAAGCGTTAGGTAACTTTGTGATTACAGGTACGTTGCCTACGCTGAAGCGGGATGAAGCCAAAGCGCTGATTCAAGCTGCTGGAGGAAAGGTGACGGATTCAGTCACCAAGAACACAGACTATCTGGTTGTAGGAGAAGAAGCGGGTTCCAAGTTGAAGAAGGCTCAATCACTTGGAATTACTTGCCTTTCAGAAGCTGAGTTGTTGGAGATGCTTCCCGAACCTGTAGTGGACGCAGAAAACACGTAGGGTTTTATCTAATCTTCAATTACCTGCTTCCCAGAAAATACCAACATCTCCAAATTTCTATTAAGAATTGCTGCGAATTCATGAACGTTTGAGGGCAGTTTCTGATTAACTAACAATTAACTGAACGAACTGCTTCCGAAAATCTACTGCTTTTTCTGGAATTTACGAGAGATTTGAGTGGATAAATTCCTAATTGATTGAAGTCTTATAGAAGATTAATTGACTGCCCAAAAAATAATTGGAACAGAGAATAAAGTGAGAAAGTAAGCAATTAATTCTCTGGCTTCAAAAATATGACCCTTTTACAAAAGCTATCAGCAGTTGCAATTAGCGCCGCAGTTGTCACCGTTGCTGCTCATCCCGCTAGCGCTATTACCTTATCTATTGGAGGCACTCAAGTTGCTGGACAAGGGTACACCTCTAGCGTGTCCGGTGCCACAACCATTAATTTCAACAATGGCGTAGCACCCACATCCGGAATTGCTACTTACTCTGCTGCTAGTGGCACTCCAGCGATTGTGCAGGGTAGTTTAGACAATCAGTACGCTGCACCAACCAGCGACAACTCAAACTATCTGGCGATTTCTCCACAGGGTAGCAATGTTGTGGGGGCAACTGGTCCTGTCACTATTAACTTCAACAAAGCGCTTGATTACTTTGGTTTGTATTGGGGATCACTAGATACATACAATTACATTGATTTCTATAGCAATGGTAAACTTCTTCAAGCGTTTACTGGCACAGATGTTGGAGGTTCTAATGCCAAGTTCGGCGATCATTATGATGCTAGCGCTAACTTCTACGCTAATTTCTTTGCTGATCAGGGCCAGACCTTTGATGAAGTCGTTTTGGGTTCAAATGGCGTTGCCTTTGAAAGCGACAACCACGCATACAGAGCCGCATCTGTGCCCGAACCTAATTCAATGGTCGGTCTCTTGGCAATTGGAACTTTCGGCGTGAGCGTTTTGCTCAAGCGCAGACGGGAACAAAGCGCTTAAATTTTGACTTACGACGAGTTGACTTTCCTTTGTAGAGACGTTACATGTGACGTCTCTATATTTTTTTACAGATCCATGAGGATCGTGCCAACAGCCAGCTTTCAGTCTAAAGGATGGGGTAGAACTGAAATCCACCTAGCTAAGCTGAGAGTAGAAGTTGAGGGTGATATTCATGCACAAGGCACTAGTGACGATTCTACTGTTCGGGGGCTTACTGCTGTTTATTACGTCACCCTTTGCTGCACTTGCTAGTTTGATGCTCTTCCTCTTGGGAGCGGCATTCTTAGAGACGATATGGACATTAGTGCAAGTTGTCGTTGGCGGTAGCGATACCAAGAGTGACGCGCCATAGTTCTCTGTCCACAAAAGGTTTATGCAATAGATACAGCACTTAGTGACTATGGATACTCTATTAAGCGTTGCAATCGGCATTGGTTTGAGTGCAGCCTGTGGCTTTCGGATTTTTGTACCACCGCTCGTCATGAGCATTGCCTCACTCTTAGGGTATTTGCCCCTTAAACCAGAATTTCAGTGGGTTGGGACATATCCAGCACTAATAGCGCTTGCTGTGGCGACTTTTGTTGAGGTTGCTGCCTACTACGTTCCTTGGGTCGATAATTTGTTAGATACAGTCTCTACACCAACGGCAGTCGCTGTCGGGACGATAGTTACGGCTGCATTGGTTCCCAACAGTGACCCACTGTTGCAGTGGACTGTAGCAGCAGTCGCCGGTGGTGGTTCTGCGGGTATCATTCAGTCTTTTATGGGAATGACTCGCCTGTCCTCAACCGCGCTAACGGCAGGATTAGGAAATGCCTTCATCTCTACGCTTGAGTCCGGCAGCTCAGTTACATTATCGGTACTAGCGATCTTAGTACCGTTCTTGGCTGTGGGTCTAGTCGCAGCGTTGCTGATTTTGCTTTTGAGACAGGGATTAAAGGTTTTAGCACTGAAGGACATTTTCAAAAGCCAGCGTGTCTGAACGAGTGACCGCTGACTCACTACAGCACTCTATACACACTTGTAGAGACGTCGTATGTGACGTCTCTACGAAGAGATCCACAAGACAACTTCAGATCCGACTGCTAGATGTTCCTGCATCAACCTTACCGTTTGCTGATTGCATACTGCTTTTTCCTCTGAAGATTCGTTCTTGCTGCTGTGGTGTTAGCCAAGCAGAGGTGGACATCTGAGTATAAGGCGGTACATACTGGCATCGGACGGGGTCGTATTCCAGAACCTCACCCCTTTCAATGTGATACATCCAGGCATGGAGATGAATCAGACCTTTGTGGAGTTTCGAGTGAATAACTGGGTAAGTCCGCAGATTTTCTAGCTGGGTAAGCACATTCTCATCAATGGTGGCTTGCAACAGATCTTCGCCCTCTAAGTCTTGGTAGTTCTCTAGAATAGTTTGGCGAGTGGCTTCGGTGTGCTGAAGCCAGCGGTGAACCAACGGCATGTCCTTAGCCAGCTTGTCTAGCTGTAGCAGCCCTTTCATCGCTCCACAGTGAGTGTGACCGCAAACAATAATTTCTTTAATACCCAGAGCATGTACGGCATATTCTACCGTGGCACCTTCACCACCGTTGGTAGCGCCATACGGTGGAATAATGTTGCCAGCGTTACGGATGATGAACATTTCACCCGGTTCAGTCTGAGTAATCAGATTTGGGTCAATCCGAGAGTCAGAGCAGGTAATGAAGAGGATTCTAGGATGCTGCCCCTGAGAGAGCAGCTCGAACATCTCCTTGTGACTGCTGAAGTAGGTGGTTTGGAACGACTGTAGACCTTGAACTAACTTTTTCATCTGCTGCCCTTAGCGAGAGGTTCTATTTTCAGGTTAGCAAAGGGCTGTAGTCAAGGGGCATGGGGCATGGG
>CAXUIV010000234.1:0-7210 GCA_964250875.1 uncultured bacterium | reverse complement strand
GGATACTGCAATAGATGCCAGTCCAAGCTGCTGTCGTGTTTCCACTCTTGCCACTGACCAAACTCACCGCCCATAAACAGCAATTTCTTGGCAGCCTGGGCGTACATATAGCCAAAGAGCGATCGCATGTTAGCAAACCTCTGCCAGTCATCCCCCGGCATTCTATCCAATAGTGACCCTTTGCCATGTACAACTTCATCATGGGAAAGCGGCAACACAAAGTTTTCGTTGAATGCATAAAGCATTCTAAAAGTCAATTGGTTCTGATGAAATTTCCGGTGGATGGGTTCGTGGCTCATGTAGTCGAGGGTATCGTGCATCCAGCCCATGTCCCACTTCAAGCCAAATCCCAGACCACCTAAATAGGTCGGGCGAGAGACCATCGGCCAAGAAGTAGACTCCTCAGCAATCGTCAAAACATCAGGAAACTGCCCGTAGACTGCCTCGTTAAAGCGGCGCAAAAAGGCGATCGCCTCTAGATTCTCGTTGCCACCATACTGATTCGGGATCCACTCTCCATCTTTACGAGAGTAATCTAGGTAGAGCATTGAAGCGACTGCATCCACCCGTAACCCGTCAATGTGGCACTTTTCTAGCCAAAAGCAGGCACTACTAATCAAAAAGCTTTTAACTTCGTTGCGTCCATAGTTAAAGATAGAGCTGTTCCAGTCGGGGTGAAATCCCTGACGCGGATCGGCGTGTTCGTAAAGGTGCGTCCCGTCAAAGTAAGAAAGTCCATGCTGATCCGTGGGAAAGTGGGAGGGGACCCAGTCCAAAATGACCCCGATATCGTGCTGATGCAGGTAATCCACCAGGTACATGAAATCTTGAGGAGTCCCGTAGCGGCTAGTAGGGGCGAAGAATCCTGTGGCTTGATAACCCCAAGAGCCAAAAAACGGGTGTTCTGTAATCGGCAAGAATTCAACGTGAGTGTAGCCCATCTGCTGCATGTATTGGGTCAGCTTCGGTGCCATCTCTCGGTAGCTCAAAGAGCGGTTGCCGTCCTCTGGAACTCGCATCCAGGAACCCAAATGCACTTCATAGGTAGAGATAGGCGCATTCAGAGCATTGCGAGTGTGGCGTTTTGCCATCCACTCCTGGTCATTCCACTCGTACTCACTATCCCAAACCACAGAGGCGGTTTTGGGAGCCACTTCATAAGCAAGCGCTACAGGGTCAGCTTTCTCAACCTCATACCCATTGTGTAAAGAAAAGATGTGGTACTTGTAGATATTGCCTTTGGTCACGCCAGGAACAAAACCCTCCCAAATGCCGGAGTGCCCTCTAGCAGTTAGTGGGTGGCTATCCCGATTCCAGCCATTGAACTCCCCTTTGACTGAGACTCGTGCCGCGTTAGGTGCCCAGACAGCGAAGTAGGTCCCCGACACGTTGTTGTGTGTCACTACGTGAGAGCCGAGCTTCTCATACAAACAGAAGTGAGACCCTTCATTGAATAGGTAGAGATCGTCTTCAGTCAGCAACGTGACATCACCAACTCTTGATTCAGTAAAAACCATAATTTATTTGATCCTTAGGTGAGGAGTATTGAGGAGGGGGCGGAGCATAGGGCATAGGGCATATAAAACTGGGAGTCGGGAGTGGGGAGAAGCTTCTCTTGTCTCCATACTGTGCCCCATGCCATATGCGCCATGCCCTAAATCACAAATCTAGTAGCTGTAAAATCCTTTGAAGTGGAATCTCTGCCCAATCGGGACGATTGTTGAGTTCGTATCCCAACTCATAAGTGGCTTTTTCCAACATGTAGGCATCTAGCAGGACCTGCATTTCTTCCTTAGCTTTGGGTAAGAAGGTAGCACCATCTGCTGTCACCAGATAGCTATTCAGGAAAGCAACGCTAACCCAGCCGTACCAGAATTGTGCCCATTGCTCCATTGCTGAGAGGCTTTCAGGTCGAATCATCCCGCTATCCACTTCGTTGCGCAATGCCAAAGTGGCAGCGTAGTTAAAAGATTGCAGCATCCCAGCGACATCCCGCAAAGGCGATCGCTTCATTCGTCGCTCACTCATCGGACGAGCCGGTTCTCCCTCAAAATCAATGATGATGAAGTCTTTACCTGTATAGAGAACTTGTCCCAAATGGTAGTCTCCGTGGCAACGGGTGCGTTGCCCAGTGATCTTCAGGTTTAAGACCGATTTAAAGCGTTCCATCAATTGCTCTTGGCGGTTAAGGACAACCTGTGCCAGTTGTTGAGTCTCTGGTGGCAGTTGTGGCAATCGCTTTTTCAGTAACAGCAAGGCTTGCCCTGCCAGGTTACGCATGTACTGATAAATTGAGCGTTGGTAGAACGAAGTAAAAGGTTCTGGGGCGAAGTCGGGATTCTCCGGCTGCGAAGCCAAAGCTAGATGCAGTTCGGCTGTACGCTGACCCAAAAGTTCAGCAGACGTTAGGTAAGAGCCAATAATGTCATTAGCTAACTCTGGAATACCGCCCCCGATTTCGGTCGCCAGGGAGTTTGATGGCATTACCTCAGCAACATCAGTTTGCTTCACCATCACTTGCTCGAAATAGTCACGGAGACTATCCAAAGTGTAAGACCAAGCATCCCTGGTTTCGGGAACAAACTCATGCAGTATCCCTAGCGTCACCGATTGACCGCTTTGGCGACTGTACTCCAAGGCTCCAGCAACGGGAACAAAGTGTTCGGTTTTCTTCTCCGTCAAGAAGCGCCCTATTTCCAGATCTGGGTTAATGCCCTCCTCCACTTTACGGAAGAATTTGAGGATCAGTTGGTCACCATATACCACAGATGTATTACTTTGTTCTCCCTTCAGCAGGCGAGGTTCAAGCTGTGATCGGTCCAGTTGCCCTGGTATTAAGGCATCAGTCGTCGTTGCCAGTAGTTCTCCCCTCAAACCTTGATAACGGTGTGCCGAGGCGATCGCCTCTAGCGGGAAAGCCAAGAAGTCTTTGTCAGCTAGGGCATCCACCAACACCCCAGTTTCTGCTCCTTGAACCTTGACTTGAGCAACAACATATTCGGGGAGGGTGCGGAGTTCGGAGTTTGGGGGTGCAATCTTTTCTTCATTCTCTACTCTCAACTCCCTTGTCTCATACGCTAGCGGCATGACGTAGGTTTCAGGAGACCCTTCGGTGTAGTCCACCTGGAGTAAAACGATATAAGCCTCTGTATCCCTATAGGGAACTGAGACTACCTCAGTAATTTGTGTCGCTTGGATTTTCCGAGCCTTACCGCCGAACCAGCGCCGGGTACGCAGGTAATCTGGTAGGACCGAGGCCAGAGCTGCTCTTGATTCGGTTCTGGCGAATATATTCTGCCATTTGCCGCTGGCAACTAAAGTCGGCAGTTGTGACTGCGGTCTTTCCGTCTGGGATGCTTCCTGTAGCTGGAGGGTCAGCCAGTAGAAGGCGTGAGGACTAAGGCTGAGGAAGTAGGGCAACTCTCCCACTGCTGGAAACTCAGTGCGGCCAAAAATCTCAACCGGCACCGCGCCTTTAAATTCTGATAAGTCTAGTTCTACCGTCTGGACAAAGCGCGACAAGTTTGCCACTACCAGGATGTGTTCGTCCTTGTAGGTCCGCATGAATGCTACAACTTTGCGGTTTTCCGGGTACAGAAACTCAAAAGTCCCGCGCCCAAATGCCTGGAAACGCTCCCTAGTCGCAATCAGCCGTTTCATCCACCACCAGAGAGACTGAGGGTTAGCACGTTGAGCCTCGACATTGATTGACTCGTAGTGATACTCCGGATCAATAGTGGGTGGGGCGTACAGCCGTTGGGGATTCGTGCGGCTAAAGCCTGCGTTGCGATCGCTACTCCACTGCATCGGCGTTCGTACACCATTGCGATCACCAAGGTAGATATTGTCTCCCATGCCGATCTCATCACCGTAGTACAACACTGGAGTACCAGGGAGAGAAAGCAGCAGACCATTCATCAACTCAATCCGGCGGCGATTGTTCTGCATCAAAGGTGCTAGACGGCGACGGATGCCCAGGTTAATTCTCGCCTGGGTATCTTGCGCATAAACGCGATACATGTAGTCTCGGTCTTCGTCACTGACCATTTCCAGAGTCAGTTCATCGTGGTTGCGCAGAAACAAAGCCCACTGGCAGTTGTCGGGAATCTGGGGAGTCTGCTGGAGGATGTCAATGATTGGGAAGCTGTCTTCCATCTGCAACGACATAAACAGGCGAGGCATCAGGGGGAAATGGAAGTTCATGTGGCACTCATCCCCAGCGGCGTAATACTGCACCGCATCTTCAGGCCACTGATTCGCCTCCGCTAAGAGCATTCTATTTGGGTATTTGGCGTCTACGTGCGATCGTAGCTGCTTCAGAAAAGCATGAGTTGCTGGCAGGTTCTCACAATTTGTCCCCTCCTGCTCGTACAGATAAGGCACCGCATCCATACGCAACCCATCAACCCCCATGGCTAACCAAAAATCGAGGACATCAAAAACTGCCTGACAGACTTCTGGACTTTCATAGTTCAGGTCCGGCTGGTGGGAGTAGAAGCGATGCCAGTAATATTCTTTGGCAACTGGGTCCCAAGCCCAGTTAGAGGTTTCAAAATCTTGGAAGATAATTCGAGCTTCCTGGTATTTTTCTGGAGTATCACTCCAAACGTAAAAGTCTCGTTCCTTGCTGCCCTTCGGTGCCCGACGTGCCCGATGAAACCAAGGATGCTGATCAGATGTGTGGTTGATAATTAACTCAATAATTACCCGAATGCCGCGATCGTGAGCAGCATCTAAAAGCTCCTGAAAGTCTGACAAAGTGCCATAGATCGGGTTAATGCTGGTGTAGTCGGCAATATCATAGCCATCATCCCGCAGTGGGCTGGGGAAAAATGGTAACACCCAGATCGCCGTGACACCCAAATCTTGCAGGTAATCCAGCTTCTCCGTCAGTCCGCGAAAGTCACCAATGCCGTCATCATTACTATCGGCGAAGGCACGAACCGGCACCTCATAGATGATGGCATCCTGAAACCACAATGGGTCGTTATTTAATATCGAATTTTGCATTCTGAATAGATTGGTAAAAAATTAACGATGATTTGTCAAGGTTGGGCACAGGGCATAGGGCATGGAGCATAGCCATGGAGGCATAGATAGTAAAACTAATGATCACTATTCCTTAACACATGCTTACACTTGTTGCCGCCTATCTACTTGTCCTTTTAAGAGAATGGGGATTTGAGGAGTAGGAGTGGGAAAAAGATTTATCACTTCCCCATGCCCTATGCCCCATGCCCTCTGCCCTATACCCTACTCCCTACTACAAAAACGTGACCCGGCAGCACATGAGGATTTATCTCAACGTAGTTATGCTCACCTGACCAGGTGTACTGAGTATCGGCAAGCAGGTCATAAACCTGGTAAGACTG
The DNA here is from genome assembly GCA_964250875.1 of uncultured bacterium. Taxonomy (GTDB): domain Bacteria; phylum Cyanobacteriota; class Cyanobacteriia; order Cyanobacteriales; family Chroococcidiopsidaceae; genus CAXUIV01. Next base: position 1,838 of record CAXUIV010000234.1, on the reverse strand, counting down.
GTACGGATCGATGCCCATTGCCGCTAGAGGCAAACTCACCCAGCCTGACTGAGGATTGTAGGGGTCAAGGTTGACTACCATCAACATGACGTCTCTCAAGTCCTGAGTCTGTTTGCTGTAGCAGATGATCTGCTCGTTACTGGTGGGATGAAACTTGAGAGATGTGTTACTTTGCAAAGCGACGTGGTTACGGCGGATGCAGTTCACTCGTCTAATTAAGTCTTTGATGGTGTAGGGACTATCCAAGTCCCACTCTCGGATCTGATATTTCTCAGAGTTCAGATATTCTTCACTCCCTGGTTTTGCTGGTCTGTTTTCACAAACCTCAAAAGCTGGTCCGTAAATTCCGTAACTGGCTGCTAGGGTGGCAGCTAGGACAAATCGCAACATAAATGCCGGTCGTCCGCCGTGCTGGAGGAATTCATGCAGAATATCTGGAGTGTTAGGCCAGACATTAGGTCGAAAAATTTCAGAAGTTGGGTATTGCGTCAACTCCTTAAAGTACTCGGTAAGCTCCCACTTAGTATTACGCCAGGTAAAGTAGGTGTACGACTGGGTAAAGCCCGACTTCGCAAGGCGAGACATGACCTTGGGACGAGTAAAGGCTTCGGCTAAGAAAATAACGTCAGGAAAGGAACCCTTAACTTCTCCGATCATCCACTCCCAAAAGGGAAAGGCTTTGGTGTGAGGATTATCTACGCGGAAGATACGTACTCCTTTGTCTATCCAGAACAGAACGATACTCTTTAGTTCTTCCCACAAGTTCTGCCAGTCGTCAGTTTCAAAGTCAATTGGGTAAATATCCTGATATTTTTTGGGCGGGTTTTCGGCATATTGAATCGTGCCATCCGGTCGGTGTAAAAACCACTGAGGATGCTCTTTAACATAGGGGTGATCGGGGGAACACTGGTAAGCCAGATCCAACGCCACGTCAATTTTATACTCAGACGCTTTAGCAACAAACTCTTGGAAGTCCGTCATTGTCCCCAGTTGGGGATGAATTGCTTTGTGTCCACCATCAGGGGAACCAATGCCCCAGCATACTCCCACATCCCCTGGTTCGGTTACAGTAGAGTTGTTCTTACCCTTGCGGAAGGTTGTACCGATTGGGTGAATTGGTGGTAAGTAAAGGACATCAAACCCTAAATCTGCAATGTAGGGCAGTCGGGCTTGAGCGTCTTTAAAAGTACCGTGCTTTCCGGGTCTGCCACAGGAGCGAGGAAACATTTCGTACCAAGTGCTGAACCTAGCTTCTTCTCGGTCTACGACAATGCCCAGTTGCTTCTCATATGTGGTCGCGAATTTGCGGTCTGGGTACTTAAGCATTAGGGCTGCCAAGTCTGCTGAGAGAACCTTCTGTTCTACAGTGTCAGCTTCCTTATGTACAGCCCGCAGTGTCGCAGCCCAGGTTTGCAGTCTCAATCTATCTTCACCAGTAGCTCGTTCACTCGCTTCTTCGACCAACTGCGCCCCAATTAGCAAATCGACAGGCACATCCTGACCCGCCTCTATTTTCTTTGCTATACCCCGTCGCCAGGACAAAAAGTGGTCCACCCAGCCGACTACCGTGTAGACGTAACGACCTAACTCAGAAACAGCGAATGATCCTTGCCAGCGATCGTTGACGAGAGGAAATAGTGGCACTTCAGACCAAGTCTGGGATGTCTCTGGACGATACAGAATGACGCCAGAGACAAGATCGTGACCATCCGTAAACATGTCTACTTCAACGCGGACTTCTTCACTAACTGTCCGCTTGATTGGAAACCGACCACCGTCGATCTCCGGCACAATGCCCTCAATCTGAACTCTTCTCCTACCTTCTTCTACTAGCAGCA
>CAXUIV010000233.1:0-7211 GCA_964250875.1 uncultured bacterium | reverse complement strand
GTACTGGTCTAGGGCTGGCGATTACCAAATCTTTAATCAGCATGATGAAAGGAACGATTACGGTAGAAAGCAAGCTAGGTCAAGGATCCACCTTCCGCGTCAAACTGCCTAAGAGAGTGGGGAGTGAAGAGTAATAGGTTCGGAACTCGGGGATCGGAGTTTGGGGTTTCAGGCTATATTTTGTTACTCTAGGCTTAGTAGCGTTAGCTTCTAGCCTTCTCGCTCAATATTGGTTGTTAGATTGGTTGTTATAAGGAAAAGAATGTCCGGACACGACATTATTGTCATTGGAGCCTCGGCAGGTGGGGTAGAAACGCTGAATCAAATAGTTCGCGATTTACCGTCGGATCTACCAGCTGCTGTCTTCATTGTCCTTCACCTACCATCTCAAAGCAAAAGTGTTCTGCCATCTATCCTCAACCGCTCTATCCAGAAGGGGCGGGGCAATACTACTCTACAGGCTGTTCACCCGCAGGATGGTGAAGCAATCCAGCACGGGCGAATTTACGTAGCACCGCCGGATTACCACCTACTGATTAAAAATGGCTACATTCGTTTGGCCCGTGGTCCTAGAGAGAACAGTCATCGACCCGCTGTTGATCCCCTGTTTCGCACGGCAGCACGAGTGTACGGGCAGCGCGTTGTGGGTGTGGTGCTATCGGGCACACTTGATGATGGCACTGCGGGTCTTTTGGCAATCAAGCAGCAGGGTGGCGTGGCTGTTGTTCAGGATCCCGACGAGGCTCTTTATTCCGGAATGCCACGTAGCGCCATTGAGAATGTTGATGTCGATTACATTTTAAGAGTGTCTGATATTCCATCCAAGCTGAGGGAATTAGCCTACAGGTCTGTAGAAATGGAGGAATCAAGCGTGTCTAGCGAGATAGAGATGGAAGCTGACATTGCTGAACTTGAGCTGGAGGCGATGCAGGACTTTGATCGCCCCGGAAAGCCCTCGGGCTTCGGCTGTCCGGAATGTGGTGGCTCACTGTGGGAGTTGCAGGAAGGATCGCTGATTCGATTCCGTTGCCGTACAGGTCATGCCTACTCGATAGGCAGCCTATTAGCAGAACAGTCTGAGGCGCTGGAAATGGCATTATGGATGGCGTTGAGGGCGCTGGAGGAAAAAGCAGCCCTGCTGGGTCGGCTGGCGGATCGATCCCGCGATCGCCAGCCTTTATCCGCAAGACGCTTCGCTGAGCAAGCGCAGGTTGCCCAGCAACGTGCCGCTCTGATCCGACAATTGCTGCTGAAAGAAGATTCGATAACCACGGACGTCCTAATTGATGTTTCATCTAACGGAAACGGTCAGGTGGTAGCGGATAGTGTAGCGGTGCAGGGTGACGATTCAAAACCTGTACAGTCAGCAACGGCTGAAACTATCGCCTTTAAAGTGGTGGCGCTTTGCGCTTCTGTTGGTGGCTTGAAGGCTCTCAGCCAAATCCTTTCTGCCTTGCCAGCCGACTTTCCCTGTGCCATCACTGTGGTGCAGCATCTGAGTCCCCAGCACTCTAGTCAACTGGCAGACATTCTGAGTCGCCGCACAGCTTTAGTAGTCAAGCAAGCAGAGGCTGGCGACCTGTTGCATCCAGGGAAAGTTTACATTGCGCCTCCAGACAATCATCTGCTCGTCAACTCAGACGGCACTCTTTCCCTCACACACACAGAACTGGTACATTTTGTGCGACCCTCAGCCGACCTGTTGCTGGAGTCGATGGCAGCTAGTCTTAAACAGCGGGCGATCGCCGTAGTGCTGACAGGTGCAGGTGTTGACGGTGCTATGGGGGTAAGGGCAATTAAACAGATGGGCGGTCGCGTTGTTGTGCAGAATCAGGCAACTTCTGAGGTTTTCGGTATGCCTGGAGCCGCAATTGCCACTGGCAGTACCGACCTCATTGTGTCCTTAGACGAGATTGCTACTACTTTGGTGAAACTCGTGGCGATTGAAGATGGAGCAAACCAGGGGCCATGAGCAATCCGGGATTGGATCTTGAATTTGAGGCGTTCCTGAACTACGTTAAGCGCGAGCGGGGGTTTGACTTTACCGGCTACAAGCGCTCTACTCTGCTCCGTCGAGTACAGAAACGCCTGCAAGGGGTTGGCATTGAAAGTTACAGCAACTATTTGGATTACCTACAGGTACATCCAGAGGAGTTTGCTCACTTGTTCAACACTATATTTATTAATGTCACCTCTTTCTTCCGCGATCACTCGGCTTGGGAGTACATATCGCGTGAGATCGTGCCTCGGATTGCGGTCCTTAAGGAAGCTAACGAGCCAATTCGAGTTTGGAGTGCCGGATGTGCTTCTGGTCAGGAAGCCTACACGTTGGCGATCATACTAGCTGAATTTTTGGGAATAGATCGGTTTCGCTCCTCGGTTAAAATCTACGCCACGGATGTGGACGAAGATGCTCTCGACCAGGCTCGCCACGCTACCTATAGCTCTAACGATTTAGGGGGCCTTTCTGCTGAGCTGATAGAGCGGTACTTTGAGGCCACAAATCATCACTACACTTTTCGCAAGGACTTGCGTCGCTGCGCTATCTTTGGTCGCCATGACTTGGTTCAAGATGCACCCATCTCTCGGATTGACCTGTTGGTGTGCCGTAATAGCCTGATGTATTTCAATGCCGAAACTCAGGCCAAAATCTTGACCCGCTTTCACTTCGCCCTGAATGATGGCGGCTTCTTATTCCTGGGCAAGGCGGAAATGTTGCTCACTCACAGCAACAGCTTTATGCCTGTAGACCTGAAGCAACGCATCTTCAGCAAAGTGTCAAAGGGCGCTGAGCGCGAACGGTCACTGCTCCTGAGTCAGAATCGCAACGATGATGAAACAAACGGTTTTAATCTGATGCACCTCCGGGATGCTGCCTTCGATGCCAGTCCAGTTGCTCAAATAGTGGTAGCTTTCAATGGCTTTATCTCTCTGGTTAACGAGCGGGCCCGTAGCCTGTTTGGCTTGACTCTCAAGGACTTGAACCGCCCACTACAAGATTTAGAAATCTCCTACCGGCCCGTAGAGTTGCGCTCCTGCATCGAGCGAGCCTACGCTAAGCGCTGCACAATCGGTTTGAAGGATATTGAGTGGACAACTGCCACTGGCAACAACCTGTATTTTAACATCCAGGCCACACCGCTATCAAATACCGCTGGCAACTTGCTGGGTGTCAACATCTCCTTCACCGATGTCACCCGCCCAAAACGCTTGCAGGAGGAACTCGAACATTCCAACCAAGAGCTGGAAATGGCATATGAGGAACTCCAGTCCACCAATGAAGAGTTGGAGACAACCAACGAGGAATTGCAGTCTTCAAATGAAGAGTTAGAGACAACCAACGAGGAATTGCAGTCTACCAATGAAGAGTTGGAGACAATGAACGAAGAACTACAGTCTTCGAATGAGGAATTGCAGACGATCAACGAAGAACTACACTTACGCAGCGAGGAACTTAACAGAGTCAATGCCTTCTTAGAGTTGATTCTAAATAGCATGCACAGCGGCGTGGTGGTTCTGGATTCAGAACTGCACATCCAGATTTGGAACTACAAAAACGAAGAGCTGTGGGGTTTGCGGTCTGACGAAGTCCAGGGACAGCACTTTCTCAACCTAGATATTGGTCTGTCGGTAGAGCAACTACGACAGCCTCTCCGCTCTTGCCTCATAGGGGAGCCTGAATCCGTCACCTTGACGCTTAAGGCTACAAATCGTCGTGGTAAAGCGATCCAATGCGAAATTACCTGTACAGCGTTGGTCAGCTCAGAAAGAAAAATTTTAGGAGTGATTATGTTGTTGGAGCAACTGAGTGAAGAGTAGAGTTCAAGGCCATCGGCGCATGTAGAAACGTTACATGCAACGTTTCTACACCCTTTCCCAGGTTCGGTAGATTCAGTCTTTAAGTACAGTACTTGGTCAGTCTAGAAACAGATGTCCTAAGCAATAAGCGAATATACAGTTAAAGAGTAACAATACAGCAAAGTTGCTAAGAAGCAATAAAATGTCCCGTTGCGTAAAAAGTCGTAGAGGGTTCAGGTGAACGCGCACCAGTTTTCCCAACAGATAAAGACCCTGCATGAACGGGCGATTGAGCTTTACCAGCGCACGAATACACCCCAGTGGGACCAACCAGAACTGGTAGCGGCATCGTTGGAGGAACTCCAAGTTGCCCTAGAAGAATTGCGGGTAGCCGAAGAGGAACTCATCTGCCAGAACGAAGCGTTAGCAGACGCACGCGCTGAGATAGAAGCGCAACGCCAACGTTACCAACAGCTATTCGACTTTGCTCCTGATGGCTATCTGGTGACAGATGGAGTTGGGACAATTCAGGAGGCGAACCGCACCGCCGCCCACCTGCTTAACATCTCTCAACATTTCCTAATAGGTAAACCGATTGTTGTCTTTGTTGCTCAGGAGGAACGGCAGGCATTTCGAGATGGATTGAGCCGAATGAGCCAGTTGGAGCGCGTGCAGGAGTGGGAAGTACGTCTCCAGCGACGTGACGGCACTGACTTTGACGCTGCTTTGAGTGTGGTGAAAGCGCGTGACTGGCAAGATAAGCCATTTGGTTTGCGTTGGCTCCTGCGCGACATCACTGACCGTAAGCAGGCTGAGGTCCAAATTCGCAACATGCAGCTACAGAATGTGCAACTCCAAGAAGCGACACGGCTAAAATCGCAGTTTCTGGCAGTCATGTCTCATGAACTGCGGACTCCGATGAATGCGATCCTCGGCTTCTCTCAACTGTTATTGCGCGGTTCCCAGCAGTTGGCACCACAGCAAGAAAACATGGTGACTCGTATCTTTAACAGTGGAAAACAATTATTGACGCTGATTGACGAAGTTCTTAGCTTCTCCCAGATTGAGGCTGGTGTTCTAGAGCTTAAACCGGCAGAATTAAACTTGGCTGAACTCGTAACGATAACGGTTGAGGAACTCCGCTCTCTAGCCGACCAGAAGAACTTAGCTTTGCAGGTTAAACTTACCCTACAAAACCCTCTCGTCGTTAACGATAGCACTCGTCTCCGGCAGGTCTTGGTCAATCTGATCGCCAATGCTATTAAATTCACTGAGTGTGGTGGCGTATGGGTTGAAGTGTGGGAGTTAGGTGTGGATAGGATAGCGATCGCCGTTAGGGATACCGGCATCGGTATTGCTGAAGCCGATATAGAGAGTATTTCTGAAGACTTCCGGCAATTAAATCAAAATATCAGCCGCCAGCACAGCGGTACTGGTTTGGGGCTTGGTATTACCCAGCGATTAGTGGGCATGATGCAAGGAAAAGTTACGGTTGAGAGCCAATTGGGGCAGGGTTCAACGTTTAGGGTTGAGTTGCCGAGGGACATCAGGGATGGAAGAAATCAGGGGCAATATACGGGGGAAAGAGTAACTTTAGACACATACTTAAAGCACAACAGATTGCAGCGCCAAGAGCCTTAATGTTCAAGCGAACAGGTTTTCTCCGCACCGCTACGCTCGGTTAAAAGGAGCATCTCTCTGCAATGCGCAGCTTAGCGGAACGCGATCGCGGATTACTCTCTAATTCCGCAGCCTGTGGGGTAATTGGCTTTTTAGTTAGCACTTGCAGTAGAGGTGAATTTCGTAGACCGTGCTTTACCAGCCTGTCTTCAAGACTGTGAAAGCTGATGATGGCAATTCTGCCGCCGGGTACCAGCCAATTGGGGGCACGGGTGAGAAAGGTTTCTAGGGAGGTCAACTCATCGTTGACCGCAATCCGTAAAGCTTGAAAGACGCGAGTCGCTGGGTGGATTCTGCCATATCGATACTGCCGGGGTACACAGCGGGCGATCGCCTCTGCTAATTCTGTTGTTGTCTGGAACGGACGCTGTTCTACTACCCGCCGCGCAATTCGCCGGGATAATCGTTCCTCCCCGTATTTGAAGAAGATATCTGCCAGCTGGTGTTCATCCCAGTGATTGATTGCCTCAGCAGCAGTCAACGATTGCCGTCGATCCATGCGCATATCCAAGTCAGCCGAGTGGCGAAAACTAAAGCCGCGTTCAACTGTGTCTAGCTGGGCTGAACTCACGCCGATGTCAGCAATGATCCCGTCAAACAGCACTCCAGACGGGTCGTACTGAGCAAAATTACCTGAAGCGAAACTAATGCGATCGCCGTAGGCTGCAAGCTGAACTCTAGCAGCACAAATAGCCTGTTCATCCCGGTCAATCGCCGTCACCTGCACATCTGGTGTGGCCAAAATTAAGCGACTATGACCACCCCCCCCAACCGTAGCGTCTAAATAATGTCCACCAGGACGAACTGCTAACCCCTCAATCAACTCCTGGCTCAGCACCGGAACGTGGAAAAACGCAGGCTCCACAGTCTGATTTGGCTCTATGTCAGTCATAATCAAAGTAGCGCCACAAAACTCAAGATTACCGAATCTATGGCAAGGATAGAAACTCGAACCGAGCCCATGGTCCTCAACATGGGGCCTCATCATCCCTCCATGCACGGCGTGATGCGCCTAATTGTCACGCTAGATGGCGAGGATGTGGTAGATTGCGAACCCGTGCTGGGCTACCTGCACCGGGGAATGGAGAAAATTGCTGAGAACCGTACCAACATCATGTACGTCCCCTACGTTAGTCGCTGGGACTACGCAGCCGGGATGTTCAATGAAGCTGTTACCGTCAACGCCCCAGAACAGTTGGCCGATATTCCAGTTCCCAAACGCGCCAGCTATATCCGTGTCATTATGCTGGAGCTGAACCGGATTGCCAATCACCTGTTGTGGTTGGGACCATTTATGGCTGACGTTGGCGCTCAAACTCCCTTCTTCTATATTTTTCGGGAACGGGAGATGATTTACGACCTGTGGGAAGCCGCCGCCGGTTATCGAATGATCAACCACAACTACTTCCGCATTGGAGGAGTTGCCGTCGATTTACCCTACGGCTGGGTCGATAAATGTATAGATTTCTGCGACTACTTTTTGCCCAAAGTTGACGAGTACGAGCGTCTGATCACTGACAACCCGATCTTTCGTCGCCGGGTAGAGGGAGTTGGCACGATCAGCCGTGAGGATGCCATCAACTGGGGACTCTCTGGCCCAATGCTGCGGGGTTCTGGCGTGAAATGGGATTTGCGGAAAGTTGACCACTACGAATGCTACGACGACTTTGACTGGGACGTGCAGTGGGAAACCGCTGGAGATTGCTTCGCCCGCTATGTGGTGCGGATTCGGG
>CAXUIV010000232.1:0-7218 GCA_964250875.1 uncultured bacterium | reverse complement strand
GGCTAAGACTTCATCCATGTAGGGAATCAGTCCCAAGGCAAGCAGCTCTAGCATTCCCAGGTCGTCCAGTTGAGTTGGGTCGTAAGACATGCTGTTCTATACCGGCGTCCGCTATGTTCCTAAAGATTTGGGAGGGCGATCTGCCTTTGGCTGCTGCGCTTCGCGATCGCCGTTTTCTTGCCCCATAAAAGCAGGAGGGTGTCACCTTTTGCAGTAACACCCTCCTTAATCGGTTAGAAATTAACTCGTTCGGTCCGTCCAGTCAACTCAGACTATGACGTTGCTGCCATTCGTTAACGGTTGGCGCGTGATTGCTGAAGCTGTTGCAGTTGGTCTGGAGTCAGCACTGCCTTGATACTTGCTTCGGTTTGCTGACGAACTGCCTTCATCTGCGCTTTTTGATCGGCGCTGAGGTTGAGGTTAGGGCGCGTGTGATTCTGTCGTGCTTGGTGCATTGCAGCCTTTTGATCAGAGGTAAGGATAGCGTCAATTTGCTGCTTCTCACTCTGGCGATATTGCTTGATTTGCGTCTTTTGAGCATCGCTGAGGTTCAGTTGCTGCATCATTCCGTGTCCACCTCTATGAGCATGAACTGTGTCAGCCATAGCAGCTTTCGTGGAACCGGGAAGCAGTGGGGAGGCCGCAAACATCAGGGCGATAGCACCAGGTAACAGTAACAAAGCTTTCTTATTCATAAATCCTACCAACTCCGATTGATTGAGTTCTCTTGTGGACCCTTTCATCATAGGAAGTCCAAGGGTCTAGGACATGTGTCAAATCTCCTGAACTCATCCCGGAAGAACGTCATGAGTGTGGGTAGGAAGAAAGCCATCCTCGCCCTTATAGACCGAAGTAAAGTTTTGTAAATAGCTCAGTAACTTTTTAGAATCAACCTGAGCTTATGAAGTCTCTAGCTTGACTTGTCGCTTCTCAGTTAGACACATAGCAACTCCTTTCTCGTAGTAAGCTGCCTCATTAATAAACACTGGATAAACTGTCGAGGAGCCTTCGTAAACGATCGTTTGCTCATCAAACGTTAGGAACAGGGGATCGCCTGAGTCAATCGGTTCGTAGTCTTTTCCTTGAAGCCGTGGATGGATCATGGCTTGTATTTCCCCTCTATTATTCCGAGGGTAATCCACTCTCTCGATCAATTGGTAGAACGTGAGAGCTTCCTCAAACTGGCTGAAGGTACCCTGGTTATAAATTTCCAAGTAATCCAAGATAGAGGCGACCACCGATTCTGTTGTTTGAAACAGTGCAGCGTCCAACACATTTTGAGCAACTGGTCCTACTTCAATTGTGCAGCCGCATTCACTGATGGAGTGTAAATAACAGTTGTTCTGTCCCTCAGTTAATGAATAGAGAACTTTTACCGATCGGTTGATTTTGGTGAGGTGAGATGCTAACTGAAGATTAAACGGATGCTTGCTTGCTAAAATTAGCGTGAGTCCCATGTTTGCAGTTGTGGTATGTAAGTCGATCACGAAGTCCGTGGGCTGTCTACCGTTAGAGCCAAAAGTTTGGTAAATCTCTTTGGCTCGCCGCGCTTCGTAACCCAACAGACAAGAGTCTGCCAAATCTTCTTGTCGAAAACAGCGATTGAGATCGCTATCAACATATCGGCTTCTCATTTCATACGCTTTGGGGTTGGCAAGTAGCGTGACGGTTTCAAAGCTGGGTCGCGATATCAAGTGATGCGATCGCTCAAATTTCCTAATCAGGTAGATTCCAATCAATTCATTTCCGTGAGTCCCGCCCACGATCAGAACCCGCTTAAGTTGGTTCATCCGTTTGCAATTCCTTTTGTCTTTCTGACTCAACTATAAAAGGAAGCTACTCTATCGGAGCTGTTTTGTGTTCACAGACACTATATCGTTTGTAGTACAGTAACTCTGGTTGTTTATGAACACCCAACGCTTGCGCGACTTTTAGCTTCGGCATTTATGCTACTTTGTACCAGTTACTGAAGCTGGTGCAAATGCTATCTCTTTATAATCGTAAAAATGATCAGACTGTACCAAGAATCGGATGCTGACGCTGTCAGCGCCCTCTGGCATGAAGTATTTCCTCATAACCCCGCCCACAACGCTCCAGAATTCGTGCTCAGTCAAAAGCTTGCCGTACAGCCTGAGTTGTTTTTCGTTGCTGAAATTGATTCTGCGATCATTGGAACCATAATGGCAGGATATGACGGACATCGTGGTTGGCTATACACAGTTGCGGTAAGACCCCAATATCGGCGACTGGGTATCGGTAGCCAGCTAGTACGACAGGCAGAGAGCGCAGTGACTGCAATGGGATGCCGTAAAATCAACCTACAGGTACGTGCCGACAATGCAGAGGTAGTGATGTTCTATGAAAAACTTGGCTATGTTGTTGAGGAACGCATCAGCATGGGAAAGTTGCTCACATAGGCTGTTACAATACCCGGCTCCTACCCATAAGTGCCCTAAGTTTTTAAAAACCACGCACAAAAGGGCTAAATTGCATCTTCGGAGCAATTATTGAGTGTCTAAGACTGATGCTGGCATTAATGCTGCAAACACTAAGTTAGGATCTTATCGAGCCGCCAAAACATAACAATCCGTGCAGGAGTTCCAAATACTCCTCTGCGCTCTCTGCGCCCACCGCAAGTTTTCCGGGAGGCAGAGCCTCACCGGAAACTTGCTCTCTGCGGTTCGTTAAAAACAAACTGCCCACGAATCCAACAGAACTGCTGTAGCTTCTAAACAGATCACCAGATGTTTAAAAAATGGCTAAGAATAAACCTGTTTGCGAACAATGGTTCTCAACCCAAAAGATCAACGATGGACTTTACTTGATTAGCGAACCGCACTACTACTGGTGGAATCGCGCTAATTTGTGGCTCATCAAAGGACGCGACCAAGATCTACTGATTGACACAGGATTAGGAGTTTCTAGTTTACGTCAACATATTGCCAAGCTAATAGACAAACCTTTGCTGGCGATCGCCTCTCACATCCATTTTGATCACGCTGGCGGCATGCACGAGTTTGAGCGTCGCGCCATTCATGCCGCCGAAGCCGCTGCCTTGCAGACTGGTGACGATTACGAAGCCCTGTGTTCACCTACACAGGGTTGCGTGCTGGAAGAACACTTTGAGCAATTGCCTCACCCTGGATTCACGGTAGAACAGTACACGTTGCGGGGAGCCGAACCGACTCAGATCCTGCAAGAAGGCGACGTGTTGGATTTGGGCGATCGCGCGTTTGAAGTTTTGCATCTGCCAGGGCATTCCCCTGGATGTATTGGACTCTATGACCCGCAGCGTCGTGATCTGTTTTCTGGCGATGTCATCTACGATGGCGATTTGCTAGACGAACTTCATTGCAGTCACATTCCCACTTACATCGCCAGTTACGAACGCTTACAAAAGCTTCCCATTCAAACTGTGTACCCAGGGCACTATGAGATATTTGGTAAAGAACGCTACCAGCAAATCATCAGCGAGTATTTGGAACTTAGAAGAAAGCCAGGTTGCCCCTCAGATCAAGCTACGCTGAGAAATGGCTTTTCCACCATCCATCAGCGTTGATCCATCCAGTCATCACGGCGGTAACGTGCCATCAACGGGCACCCATCCACCTGAGGCTTTTGCAAACAACGGACAGCGAATTGGTGCCGTCACGAGACTTGGATAAGCAGGATTGATTGCTCCCAACTTGTCAACCCAAGCAGTCGTCTCCTTTATTGCCGTGACAATGCCGACCACATTGGCACCAATCTTGTTCATCAGGGCAAGTTCTGCGGAGAGGGTGCCCCCCGTACTCACCACATCTTCTACAAGAATGACGCGCTTACCTTCCAGACGCTCTAGCAGTTTTGGATCAATGTATACTGTCTTCGGAATCGTTGGACTGGTAATCGAGCAAACAGGAACAGAGAATTCTTCTTCATACCAAAATTTGCGCGAATAACCCAGCGGCACATAGCGACTGTGTCCTAATTTCCTAGCAACGCTCGACGCATACACCATTCCCAAAGTTGGCATTCCCACTACGACTTCAGGATGGCGATCGCGAATGCAATCCGCCATGTAAGTCGAGAGGCGATCTTCAACCTCAAAAGAGGTCTGGTTAGAGCAGAGAAAAGCGATCGCGGTCTCAAAAGTCGGCGGCAGTGGCAGAAAGGGCAATTCCAAATAATCGCCATCGGGTAGCAAACAGGGGTAAGCCTCCCAATAAGGTGGGTATGGAACATGAGAAATCTCAGCAGCAGGAATCAGCCTTTCTCGATAGCTGCCTTTTCCAGTGACGTTTAACATTACGGGATCAGTTATGCTGTACGAATTGTCATCTTACCTGCGGGGCAATGGCCATTGCATCTCAAAAAATGACATTTGACCAGTTTCTGTCCTATGACGATGGTACAGATAACTGGTACGAACTGGAGAATGGGGAACTGATTGCAATGCCTGTTGAGAGTGAAATCAACCGCCGGATTGCGATGTTCCTGGTGGCATACTTGCTCAAATTAGGCATAGCGTTTGAGCGCTTGTCAATGAAGACGGAAATTGCTGTAAGCAGTACCAGGGTATCGGTACGCATACCTGACCTAATAGTGTTTTCAGAAGAAGGGGCGATCGCGTTAGAGGGTGCTAATCGATCGATTGTGCTATTGGACATGTCACCGCCGTCGCTCGTCGTTGAGGTGGTGAGTCCAGGGCAGGAGAACCGGGACTATCGCTACAAGCGATCAGAATATGGGGCGCGGGGCATTGCGGAATACTGGATTGTTGACCCACTGCAACAGCAGGTGACGGTGCTGGAGTGGGTGGAAGGGCTGTATGAGGAAAAGGTGTATACAGGAAATAGCGTAATCACCTCTCCGCTGCTAGGTGTACTGGAATTGACCACAGCTCAGCTTTTACAACGTTGAGCATCGATAAAAGCAATAACTAAGCCCCACCACGGCTCATTTAACAGCTTTACTCATATACTCACCCCATAGCTGAGCGGCTTGAGCGCTACTGCCGTATGTAGGGTGGCTGTTATCATTTCCCAACCAGATACCAGTAACAATTTGCTGACTGGGAATATAGCCAATAAACCATAAATCTTTGTTATCATTTGTGGTGCCGGTTTTACCAGCCTCCCCCATGCCAATTGCTGCGCTGCGTCCGGTGCCGTTTTGAATCACGCCTCTCAGTAAATCTGTCATAACATCTGTGACTTCAGGCTGTAGCACTTTAACTTTGGTGTCACTATCACTTTCCTCTAGAGGATAGATAACGCGGCAGGTTTTCCAGTTACTGCGATCACCGCAGCTGCTGCTGTCAAGAATTCGGCTGATCAGACGGGGACGATTCCACACACCATGATTTGCAAGTGCGCCAAACGCACCAGTCATCTCTAGCACGTTGACCTCACTTTGACCTATCACCAAACCAGGGACGGGGTTGAGTGGAGATTTTATTCCCAGTCGCCGAGCCATCCCCACAACTTTGTCGAGACCAATACTTCGAGCAACCCGCAGAGCAATCACGTTTTCTGAGCGGGCAAGCCCTGTAGCAATATCTAAGCTACCCCCACCAGAATGACAGCCCGGATAGGTAAAGCCTCCCCAATTTAAGGAATCGCAAGAATAAGACTGACTCGGTGATATGCCCTGCTCAATGGCAGCAGTGTAGGTGAACACCTTAAAGGTTGAACCCGGTTGTCTCTGAGCTAGGGTGGCACGATTGAACTGGCTCGTTTTATAGTCAACACCGCCCGTCATGGCTAGAACTCTGCCAGTGCTGGAATCAAGAGTGACGATCGCGCCTTGAGAAAATCCATAAGTCGGTCCAGAGTTATATATTGAGTTACGCAGGGCTGCGTCTGCCTGTGCCTGCATCCGTGGATTCAGTTGGGTTTCAATGATAAAGTTGCCCTCGCGAGCCAATTGATCTCCAAGCAAAGACTGTAGTTCTTGAAATATATAGCTATAAAAGTATGGAGCTATGGTGCTAGATTGCTCTTTACACACCTTAGGGCTAACTTCAACTGGCGATCGCCGCGCTTGATTGGCCTCATCCTGGCTAATTTTCCCTTGAGCCAGCATCCGGATGATAACGCGATTCCGAAGATCGATGGCTTTTTGGAGAGTTTGGCGATCGCCACAGGGATTGAAGTCATTAGGAGCTGGTAGAATCCCCACCAGAGTCGCAGCTTCCGACAGAGTTAAATTTTTAGCTGGCTTATCAAAGTAGTAGCGAGAGGCGTCCTCGAAACCATAAGTATCCACCCCTAGATAGATGCGGTTTAAGTAAGTTAGTAGAATGAAGTTTTTACTGTAGGCCGCTTCTAGCTTCAGTGCCACAAGAGCTTCTCGTAGCTTGCGGCTGAGAGAGTCCTCTGCGCCTACATAGTCGCGAAATAGACTACGGGCGACCTGCTGTGTGAGCGTGCTAGCACCTTGCTGGTAGCCACCGTACCGCCGATTAACCAGCACAGCCCGCACAATACCAAGTGGGTCAACTCCCACATGCCAGTAGAATCGACTGTCTTCTGAGGCAACAAGGGCATTGGGTAGATAGGTGCCAAAGTCAGACAACCGCCTCATTTCTACGTGAGCTGTGTTGCGAGGTGGACGTAGAGGTGTCTTGCCATCATCAGCGTAAACAACGACTGGTCCATGAGAAGCTGTAGGTAGGGGTCGCACGGCAGGAGCTTTCAGCCACTCAGCGCCGATTCCCAATGCCGCCAGCGCCGTTAGAACTCCAACACCGTAAGCTCCCCAAGTTGCAACCTTGACGTATTTAGGTGGTGGATCGACATACTGTAGTCGGACGGACGCTGCAAGTTCCGGTGGGCCTAGCGTTAAAATATCGCCGTGGCGCAGCTCTAAAGTGTTGACTCTGCGTTTACCAAGGTAGATGCCATTCGTGGAATTTTCATCTTTGATCGTAAAAGGATGTCGCCGCTGACTGGAATCCCGCGATACTGATAGGTGAACTTGACTGACAACTGGGTTCCGAACAACAACATCGCAGGATTTAGAGCTGCGCCCCAGCAGGTAGCGATCGCCCAACAGAGGATAAATCTCGGCCTTATCCGCTCCAGCATCCTGAACCCAAAGTTCCGGCACTCTGGCATTCGGCTTGAGCGCCAGTGCCTGAAAGTTCACCTTGGCTTGAATCGTCTGTACTGCCTGGGTCAGTTGACCCATGAGCGTTTGTGGCTTTCGAGGAGGTTGGGGGGGACTCATGAGGGG
>CAXUIV010000231.1:0-7218 GCA_964250875.1 uncultured bacterium | reverse complement strand
CTTATGCAAATTGATACTTTACGTCGAGTGCCTCTGTTATCAAATCTCCAGGATGATCAGTTGCAGTGCATGGCGGGACTGGGAACCGAAATCAAGCTTGATTCCGGCACTCAAATCGCCAAGCAGGGCGATCCGCCTGATGGGTTCTATATCATTCTGGAAGGGCAAACTGAATGGACTCGAAACGTTGGTGGAGAGGTTGTTCCAGCGGTGACGCTAGGTGCGGGAGAGGTGTTCGCCGAACTGATTTTGCTGCTGGATGAGCCATATCCGACGAGTGGACGGGCACTCACTGCTGTGCATCTGTATAAGCTCACACCTGATGAATTTTGGAAAATGCTGGACCTGTGTCCAAGTGTAATGCGGCGCATTCTTAAAGTGGCCGTGGAGCGATCGCAGATTCACGAAACCGTGACACAACAGCAGGCAAAACTAATCTCCCTCGGCACCCTGTCGGCGGGTCTGGCCCACGAGTTAAATAACCCTGCCGCTGCCGTTCGCAGCAACGTCAAAAACCTGGAAGCAGCATTACAAACCCTGCCCTCGCTGGCACTCAAGCTGCACCAGCAACCGATGGCGGAAGAGCAGATTGCCTTTCTGAGCAAATTGTATACCAAAGCGACCACATCTGCGCTCGGTGCCGCTCAACTCGATCCGATCGACCAAAGCGAAGCTGAAGATAACATCACAGATTGGCTAGAAGCGCATGAGGTAGAGAACGCCTGGAAGCTGGCTCCCATGTTAGTGACTGCTGGACTAGATGCAGAGCAGTTGGATGAAGTCACTGCTCATGTCACGCCAGACTGTTTAGGGTGTGTGCTGACCTGGCTAGAGACCACGCTCACCGGCATCAAGCTGTTAGAAGACATTAAGCTCGGATCAACGCGGATTTCAGAACTGATCACCGCGATGAAAAACTACTCCTACATGGATCAAGCGTCGCTGCAATCAATCGACGTGCATGAGGGGATTGACAACACGCTGATCATCTTGAAGCACAAGCTGAAGTATGGCATGGTGGTAAAGCGCGAGTATGGAGAATTGCCTCACATTTGTGCCTACGGTCCGCAGCTGAATCAGGTGTGGACAAATTTGATTGACAACGCTATTGATGCCACCAACGGCAAAGGGCATCTGTGGATTCGCACCGCACTTGAAGGTGAGTATGTCCTGGTTGAAATTGCCGATGATGGTGCTGGTATTCCGACTGATGTGCAGTCGCGGATCTTCGACCAGTTTTTCACCACTAAAGAGGTCGGCAAAGGCACCGGATTAGGACTCGACATCGCTCGTCGCGTTGTGGTTGGACAGCATAAGGGTAAGATCAGCTTTGAGTCCAAGCCGGGAAATACTCGCTTTCAGGTGCGATTACCCATCAATTTGTCAAGGTAGTTTATTCGGAGCAAAAGTTATGAGTACAGCCTGCACCCATCTCGACCAAATTCATGAAGTGACACCCAGCGCAAATGGCTGTGAGGACTGCCTAGCAATGGGCGATCGCTGGGTCCATCTGCGTCTTTGCCAAACTTGTGGGCATGTGGGCTGCTGCGATTCTTCCAAAAATAAACATGCGACCAAGCATTTTCACGCGACCAAGCATCCGATCGTCAAGTCTTTTGAACGTGGCGAAGATTGGAGTTGGTGCTACATCGACAATACTTTTATCTAATAGTGTTACTTGCCGGAAGCAGCGCATGTGTGACAAATAAACGATAGGTGATTATATCCGTGACTGATATAAGTCGCCTGAAACCAGTCCTAGATTGGTTTGAAAAACAGGGTTGGCAACCACTCCCGTTTCAGTTAGAGACTTGGCAGGCTTACCTCCAGGGTGAAAGCGGCATGATTCAGGTGCCGACGGGTTCTGGTAAGACCTATGCTGCGGTGATGGGTCCAATTCTGGACATGCTGCAAACTCCTGGTACAGGACTGCAACTGTTGTACATCACTCCCCTGCGATCGCTCTCACGCGACATTGAGCAATCCATTCTGCGACCCGTTCAGGAGATGGGTTGGAACCTGCGGGTGGAATCCAGAACTGGGGATACCAGCGCTTCCAAGCGAACCCGGCAGCTCAAAAATATGCCGGACGTTTTGATCACCACGCCAGAATCCCTATCTTTGATGCTCTCTTACAAAGATGTAAAAGAGCGCTTCAAGTCGCTGCGCGCTGTGGTTCTAGATGAGTGGCACGAGCTTTTGAGTTCCAAACGCGGCACCCAGACCGAGTTATGTTTATCCCACCTCAGGGGACTGCGGCCAAACCTGCAAACATGGGCAGTTTCAGCAACGCTGGGCAACGTGAGGGAGGCAGCACAGGTTGCCGTGGGACTAGATATTGCACCGACTGTCATTCAGTCAGACCTGAAACGCCAAACCGTGATTAAAAGTATCCTGCCCAAATCAGTGGACAGTTTCCCGTGGGCAGGACATTTAGGGCTAAGGATGTTTGAAGAATTGGTTGAGGCGCTGGATATTGAAACCTCGACACTGATTTTCACCAACACTCGTTCCCAGTCGGAACGATGGTATCAGGCACTGACTTATGCTTTACCAGAACACAGCGATCGCATTGCCCTGCATCACGGTTCGATCAGCGTCAGTGAACGGGAGGCGATCGAAGCAGGACTCAAAGCCGGACACATCAAATGGGTTGTCTGCACCTCTTCACTGGATTTAGGCGTTGATTTTCAGCCCGTTGAGCGAGTCGTGCAGATTGGCAGCGCCAAGAACCTGGCCCGACTTCTGCAAAGAGCGGGGCGATCTGCCCATGTGCCTCAGGGAAAGTCAGAAATCTTGTTTCTTCCCACCAATGCGCTCGAACTGTTGGAAATTTCCGCCTGCCGTAGCGGGCTGGAGGCGGGGGATGTTGAGAGCAGACATCCCTTGCATAAACCCTACGATGTGCTAGTCCAGCATTTAGTCACATTGGCGTGTGGAGATGGGTTTCAGGCTGAAGGAACGCTAAAGGATGTTAGAAAAACGGTCTCCTATGCAAACCTAACGGATGAAGAGTTTGCCTGGATGTTAGAGTTCATTGTTCAAGGCGGCAAATGTTTAGGTGCTTATCCTAGGTATAAAAAAGTTGTTTTAGAGCGGGATACATACAAAGTGCTGGACCAGCAGATTGCTAGAATGCACCGCATGGGCATCGGCACGATCGCCTCAAACCAAGCTGTGCAAATCAAGTACTCCAACCGGAAAGATATTGGGACGGTAGAGGAGAGTTTTGTCTCAAAGTTGAAAAAAGGGGATGTGTTCTTCTTTGCTGGCAAACAATTAGAATTTTTCATGATGAAGGATATGGTTGCCTATGTTAAAGGCACCAATAAAAAATCAACCGTCACTCCCATCTGGGGTGGTGGAAATCTAGCAATCTCAGACTCTCTCAGTAAGCACCTCAGAAACGAAATCTATGCAAGCAATCTGAGTCCGAACCGCGAACTAGAGTGTATTCTGCCAATTCTCTCGGCTCAAGAGCGAATTTCTGCTTTACCCTCTTCATCTGAACTGCTTATCGAAACTTGCAAAACTCGCGAAGGTCAGCATCTATACGTGTTTCCCTTTGAAGGACGCTTTGTGCATGAGGGATTAGGCTTCCTCTGGAGTTATCGATTTGCTAATCGTAAAAAGACAACCTTGACAATCTCTGTCAACGACTATGGGTTTGAAATTCTGGCTCCGAAAGGTTATCCGTTTAAAGAACTCTTCTCTCAGGATTTCTTTAACCCGGAAGTATATGAGGATATCAAAGCGGGGATGAATATTTCTGAGCTAACCAATCGAAAGTTTCGCAAGATTGCTCAAGTTGCAGGTCTAGTGTTTAAAGGGTACCCGTCGGCTCAGAAAACCTCTAGTCAACTGCAGGTGAGTTCTTCACTCATCTATGATGTATTCTCGAAGTACGAGCCGGAAAATCTCTTGCTTAAACAGGCAGAACAGGAAGTTATGAACGAAAATCTAGAAGTCCACCGCTTGTCTGAGACGCTGGAGCGGCTGCGTAAATTATCTATAAATTGGCAGGAGACGAAACGTCCCTCGCCGCTAGCGTTTCCACTACTCGTTGAGCGGCTTGGTTCGCGCCTGTCAAATGAAAGTCTGCTAGAAAGAATTGAACGTTTAAAAGCGCAGTGGCAGGATAAATGACGGAAATTGATGTTTTTGGAATTAAGCTTAAATTACTGCCTGAAAAAGCCGTTTATATCAAGGAATTAGAAATTCTTTTAGTTGCTGATCTGCACTTAGGAAAATCTGAAACGTTTCAGTCTCTGGGTATACCCATAGCAAATGAGGTGAATCAGGAGACACTTGACCGTTTGCAAAAGCTCTGTTTTAACGTCAAACCAAAAACCCTATTTGTTCTAGGAGACCTTTTCCATTCCAAATTTGCGTTAGTCCCTGAAGTGCTAGAAAGCTGGAATCGTCTCCTCAAGACGATTAGTGCCGAGGTTAAATTTATCGTGGGCAATCACGATCGCAGACTCGTCCAAACCTTAGAAGCTCTCCATATCAACTTCTCGACAGAAGCGCTCCAAATTAACAATTTGGTGCTGAGTCATGAACCTTTTCCGCAGAGCGATCGCTTAAACATCTGTGGCCACATACATCCGTGTGTACGGCTCAAAAATAAACTTGACAATCTGCGTCTACCATGCTTCTACTTAGAGAACTCGCAAAATCTCTTGGTCCTGCCGTCGTTTGGTGAGTTCACTGGTGGTTATGAAGTCTCTCTGTCAGGCTCGACAGTTTATATAGTAGTTGATGACTCTATCGTCCCGTTAGTAGGGTATCCTGAATAGAATTAGTATCCTGGGGGGACGGGTAATGAGCCGACTTTCGAAGATTACATTGGTGGGGGTGCTAGCGTTGACAATGGCTGGCTGCGGTTCTGGTGATGAAGGTGTTGCTCCCACACCTTCTGCCGCACCTTCACAAGCGATTGCACCATCAGCGAAACCGGAACCATTCGCCACGCCCCCCGTAGTGGCTCAGCTACCAAATGTCGTCGTTCCTCCGGTCCCTGGCTTGATCCAGCCGACCAATGCTCAAGAGCGAGCCAGGTTGGTGTCAAAAGGGAATAGAGATCCGTTTGCGATCATTCCTGATCAGTCAGTTCAAACTTTGTCAACGGCTGCACCATCTCAGAGAACTGTACCTGCGTTACCTAACCTGCCCAGCACCGGAGTGCCGTCGCGCATAACGGTACCGCCTATCAGAACTCCTATTAAAACGCAGCCCAGTAAGATTGCCAGAGGAAACTTACCTGACGGCGGTAGTGCTGGCAGTCAATTTAGGCCAGGTCGCGGCAATCTGCTACCTCCGGTTGTGCCTGGAAACCGGATATCACCAGTCTTACCACCGGCACCGCGCACTGATTTGGCGAATGCAGTTGCTGTTACGGGTGTGGTGCAGGTTGGTAGTGAAACTGAGGCAATTGTCCAAGTACCGAATGAGCCAACAAGTCGATACGTTCGGGTAGGGCAACGGCTATCAAACGGGCAAGTGCTGGTCAAACGAATTGAAGTCAACCAAGGCTCGGTTCCAGTTGTGATTCTGGAGCAGTACGGTACAGAAGTTCCCAAAGCGGTAGGAGAACAACCTGCCAAAACAGGGGAACCTACAGCTGCTATCCCATCGGGTCTCTCAGCACAAAAATCGTTCACTGCTGGAGCTTGAGTGGAATGCAGCAAGATAAGTTGATCCAATTTCCTAGTCTGCCTTTGGCAGTGTATAGGGAAATAGCTGCTCATCTCCGTCAGGTGGAAGGAGTGGATGCGGGGTTGCAGTCGCAGACATCATCAGAGTTCGACTATAATCAAAGTCAAACTGAAGGCGTGTGGATTCAGTACAGCCAAACAGCTAGCTCCGAAAGTCGGCAGCGGGTGGAGCAGATTCTGGCGTACTATCGAAGTCGTTACAATGCTTGGGTAGCGGCTCCTTAAGAGGAAAGGACTCTTGTCAATAAGTTTGTTGCAAATGAGCTAAATATCTGAATAGTAGATGAGCGGAATTCAGGCTTTGCGAGGAACACGGGATATTCTGCCTACAGAGGTTGAGTATTGGCAGTGGATGGAAGCGACTGCACGAGAAATTTTACATAGAGCTGCTTATCATGAAATTCGGACTCCGATTTTTGAGCAGACGGATCTGTATGAGCGGGGTATAGGTGAAGCAACAGATGTAGTTGGCAAAGAGATGTACACGTTTCAAGACCGGGGAGAGCGATCCGTTACTCTGCGTCCAGAAGGTACAGCTGGAGTGGTGCGAGCGTTGATTGAACATGGACTGTATGCCCAAGGCGGAGTCCAACGCTTATGGTACTTCGGCCCTATGTTTCGCTATGAACGTCCACAGGCGGGGCGGCAACGGCAGTTTCACCAGTTGGGGATGGAGGCTATCGGCAGTAACGATCCACGGGCAGACGTGGAGGTGATAGCGATCGCGACAGACATCTTGCAAAACCTGGGCTTGAAAACTCTACGGCTCAATCTCAACTCAGTAGGAAACCAAACCGATCGGCAGGGATACCGGCAGGCGCTGGTGGAATATTTCACACCTTATAAAAGTGAATTAGACCCAGACTCAGCGGATCGTTTAGGTCGCAATCCACTGCGAATTTTAGACAGCAAGGACGAACACACCCAAGCGATTGCTAGAAACGCTCCCAGCATTTTGGACTATCTTAGCTCAGACTCTCAACGGCACTTCGAGCGGGTGCAGCAGCTGTTGCAGGATTTAGGCATTAGCTTTCACCTCAACCCTAGACTGGTCCGGGGTTTGGACTACTATACCCACACAGCTTTCGAGATTCAGTCGGATGATTTAGGAGCGCAGGCAACAGTCTGTGGTGGCGGTCGCTACGACGGTTTGGTGGCCCAATTGGGGGGACCGGATACACCAGCTGTAGGCTGGGCAATGGGTTTAGAACGCTTAATTCTGCTGCTGCAACAGCTACAGGATTCACGGACACCAAACCTGGATTTTTATGTCGTTTCGAGAGGTGAGCAGGCAGAAGCACAGGCACTCGCTTTAGCTCAAAGTTTGCGCCGTGAGTTTAGCGTTGAACTGGATTTAAGCGGCAGTGCCTTCAAAAAGCAGTTTGCTCGAGCAGATCGTAGTGGTGCTATCGCCTGCTTGATTGTTGGAGATGCAGAGGCAGAACAGCAAACGGTCAAGCTGAAGTGGATGGCATCTAAAGAACAACAGGAAATTACCCAA
>CAXUIV010000230.1:0-7239 GCA_964250875.1 uncultured bacterium | reverse complement strand
CCATCACCCTCAGCCCCCTCAGCCCCTTCACCTCTGATTCCACGCTTGAGCGGCGTCGGCTACGGCTTGGTCTACTGTCTTTTCACCGAGCATTGCTGCTTGAAGGTTTTCGTAGACAGCTTTTTGCAGCACGTTCAGATCTTTCATGGCTGGGATTAGTACTTCTGCTTGTTTTAACTGACTGGCGCTGACGATGCGGGCTTTGTCTGTTGAGGTGGTGTCTGGTGTTTTGAAGTAGCTGTCGGATAGGGCTTGGATGGTGGAGGGTAGGACGTTGGCGGCTTTGGCAAAGGCGAGTTGGTTTCGGTTGTTGGTGACAAATAGGGCAAATTTGAGGGCGGCGTCTGGCTGTCTGGTGTCGCGGGGGATGACTAGGTTCATCACGGCGACGTTCTTTTTGCCTGTTTCACCAGTTAGCTGGGGTGCTGTGTCAGAGACTTTAGCGATCGCGGGGGCGTTTTGCTGAATTGTCTTGAGGAATTCTGAGCCGGAGGATAGTAGTGCTGTTTCGCCAGACTGGTATAGTTCTATACCGTGACGATGTCCTTGGGTCATGATTTCTCGTGGCAGTAGTCCTTTTTTGTAGAGGTCTACCCAGTATTGAAATGCTGCTCTGCCTGCGGCGGTGTTGAATGCTGCTTGGCCTTGAGCATCCACTAAATTTACCCCCATCTGCACAAAGGACTCTAGAACGTCGGCGGCATCTTCTGGCACTAGTGTGATGAAAAAGGCATACTTGCCTGTCTTAACTTTGATTTGCTGTGCCATCTGAGCCAATTCTGCATAAGTTGCTGGCGGTTTACTGATGCCTGAGCGTTTCAACAGATCCTGGTTGTAGATTGTCACCTGTGTGGTGAGGTACCAAGGAATGCCAAAACTCCTACCGCTGAGGGTGTTGGCCTTCCAGATGTTGGCTAGATAGGTGGAGCGGATGTCGGGTGGCACTTTGGCATCTAAATTCAGCCAAATGTTGCGTCCTGCTAGCTGGGAGGCAAAATCAGGGTTCAGGTTAATCACGTCAGGAGCTGTGTTTGCTGAGACGGCTGTGAGAACTTTGCTGCGCATTGCTGACCAAGGAATGTCTACCCAGTTCACTTTAATTCCGGGGTTTTGCGCCTCGAAAGTGCCGATCAGTTCATTAAAAAAATTGGTGAAGTCTGGTTTGAGCTGCATTGTCCAGAATTCAATTGAGGCGCTGCCTGATGTAGACTGTTGTGTACCTGTACCGCTGCTGCTAGCGCTACAGCTGACAATCCACGTTAGCAGCAAACTTAACAGGGCAAAAATTCCCAACTGCTTCCAGGTTTTACGTCGGCTGATTGCGTGGAAATGGTTCATATTTCTTAGGGTTTGTCATCTAACTGAAATAGCGTGGTAATTCTAGGCTAAATTCAGTAGCAGGCATTAAAATAAACTTCTAATCTCAGACTATATAGACTAATTCTCCAATCTTTAGACAACGGGCAAAACTGTGGTTAACCGCTTCAGAAGTCTGGTGACAAAACGCACGAGCGGAATCGGTATCGAGCTAGCTCCAGAGCGAATCAACGTCGCTCAGCTACGCAAGCATCGCCAAGGGGTCAAGCTGACTGCTCTATCCTCAATGCCTGTGCCAGAGGGCATTTTTCAAGATGGTCAAATCTCTGACCCTCCGGCTTTGGCAGAAATCATCCAAGCAGCGATGGCTGAAAGTAAAATCAAAGCGCAGCGTGTTGCCACCGCTCTACCTGGTCGAGAATCGCTGGTGAGGTTAATTCCTATACCAGCTGAGCTAGATGACAACGAACTCAGGGAGATGGTGCTTAACCACGAAGCGGGTCTGTACTTACCCTACCCTCGGGAAGAAGCTGATGTTGACTATCAGAAGTTAGGCTACTTCGTCGATCAGGATGGGATTGAGAAGGTGCAGGTGCTGCTGGTTGCGACTCGGAAGGAAGTGACCGATGCCTACACGGCGACGTTACAGCAGGCTGGACTACAGGTCGATGTTTTGGAGATTAATAGTTTTGCCTTGATCCGGACAATTCGTGAACAACTGCGGCAATTTGGTCCGCAAGAAGCGGCGGTGTTGGTTGATATTGAGTTTGACAGTACCGAGATTGCCATTATTGTAGACGGAGTACCACAATTTTCGCGCACGGTCTCTATCGGCACTTCTCAACTTCAAAGTGCGCTCTCGCGAGCTATGAACCTACCTGCAACCCGAGATACTGAACTGCTCCTGGGGATGACTATTCCTCAAACTCCAGTCGATATGGGAGGACGAACTGGCGTCACAGAGATTAACCCCGGCATGGCAGCCATGCTGAGAGTTTTGACAGAGTTAACTGATGAACTCCGCCGCTCGATCGATTTCTATCTTAACCAAAGTGAAAACTTGGAGGTAGCGCAGATTCTATTGGCAGGACCGGGGGGTGGGTTGGCACAACTTGACGAGTTTTTTACCCAAAGATTGAGTTTGCCAACAACTCAGGTGGATCCGGTGGCAGCTTTAGCCCTGGAAGTTGACGAAGAAAAAATCACGCCTGTGCAACGACCTGGATTGGGAATTGTACTGGGTTTAGGATTGCGGGAGGTTTAACAAGATGTATAGTCTGGAAGTCAATTTCCTTAAAGATCGTCCAGAGTTTAAAACAGAAAGTGGCAGACGCAGACCAAGAACAGCGGCGCTGCCTACTGGGAATTGGACTCCGCTGTATGTGGGATTGGCAGTTGGTCTGCTCTTTCCGGCTCTAGTCGGAGCGGGATGGTGGTTCCTGCAAAGCCAAAACGACCAGCTAGAACAGCAAATTGCCCAAATAGACGCAGAGCTGAATCGTTTAGGTATTCAAGAACAGCAAATCAAGAAAATTCAGGAAGAGACAAATCAAGTTAAGGGAGAAACCCAAGCACTGGCTACTGTCTTTAATCAGGTCAGACCAACGTCTGCATTGCTGCAAGACCTGCGCGATCGCACTCCGGCGGGCATCCAGATTGAAGACATTAAACAAACCGCCCCAGCCGCTGCATCCGCTCCCCAGCAGGGCCAAACAGCCCCAAATGCCGCTGGTGATCTGGAGATTAACGGTTTTGCTCGCTCGTTTAACGAAGTTAACGATTTCTTATTAACCCTCCAGCGGTCTCCGTTTCTAAAGGATGTAGACACCAAAATTGTTAAAGCCAATCTAGTTGATAACCCGACAAAAATTGAATTCTTTGGCAATCAGCCGTCTAACACAACGACAACGGTCAAACTGCCACAGGTTGTCAACTACACGATTCAAACGAGTTTGAACGATGTCCCGGCTTCTGACTTAATCCGAGAACTGGAGCGTAAGGGCACATTGGGACTGGTAACTCGGATTCGCACTCTGCAACAACAAGGAGTCATTCGACAATGACGGTCAGTGAAGATTTTATTCCCGTTGAAGAAGGTCAATTTGAGACAGCGCCTGCCTATCCCACTGTGTTTGGCGTTACCCTAACTCCAGTCGTCAGCGGTGCAATCGTTGGAGCTTTAGGGTTGGCAGGAGCTATCTACATGCTGCTCAACCTGGTAATGCCAGCTTGGGACAAATATCAGGAACTGCAATCAACCCGCGACCAAAAGCAGGCACAAATTGAGCAAAAGAAGTTAAACATAGCCAGAATCAATCAGGTAAGAGCCGAACTCACGCAGGCAAAACGGCAACAGAATGATGTGTTGGCTTTATTTGCTAACGACAGAACTTTAGATACTCTGTTGCTGGATATTAACCGAGTTATTAATGCCGACAATGGCACACTGAAGCAGGATGAGCTACAGGAATTTAGCCGTCTAGCTCAAAATAGCAACAGTTCACTGAAGGGAAAAGACCTGAGAGCCAGACTTAAGAAATACGAGCCAGTAGCGGCAACCCCTACTGGTGATGTTGTTACAGATGGCTCTTTGGGACAAGCTGTTAACGGCAAGCTTAAACGCAAGGAGGTAAACGTTGAGTTTGAAGGAACTTTCGCTCAGACTCAATCAATTATGCGTAATATTGAGCGTCTACAGCCTCTGTTGCTAGTGAAAGACTATCAATCAAAATTGGATCTATCTCTGTTTTTCTTTAACCCGCAGGGTAGAATAACTCGCACCATCCCATCGAAGATTGACACATCTTTCCAGCTTCAGGCGCTGGTGCCAGTCACCCCAGAGGATGCCGCGAAGGCGGCAGCAACTAACAAGCCGAAGAAGTGAGTCCGATTTCGCTTTTTTGAGGCTGTATGCAGTAGGGGCAGGGAGCATATCCGCTTGATTTGGGGTGTATCTACTTAAGATTCGTATTCATAAGATGCTATTTGGCGTGAGGAAGAAACGGTGAAACAGCTTCAAAGTAGTGGTGTACTAATTGCTGGAGCAGCACTCAGTCTACTGATGTCCCAGCCAGCGTGGGCGGTAGCTACAAGAGTAACTGGGGTACGGCTAAACCCAACAGATCGGGGTCTGAATGTGATTCTGGAAACTGCTTCAGGCGATCGCCCTCAAGTTTTCACAGGCACCCGTGGTAACGCTTTGGTGGCAGACGTAATCAATACTCAGTTGAATTTGTCTCAAGGCAACAATTTTCGTCAGAACAACCCAGCCCCAGGAATTGCCTCGGTTGTCATTACTCGGCTTGATGCCAACAGCATCCGGCTCGTTATTACTGGCACTAGCAGCGCTCCCACTGGTCAAATTACTCAGCGAAGCGCTAATAACCTGACTCTCAGCTTTAGCCCAGCAGGAACAGCATCAACCACGCCAGCGGCACCCGCCTCAGTTACTGCCGCCGCGCCATCACTCACAGCAAGTCCTAGCCCTGCTGCGGTGCCATCATCTACAACGAGTCCTAGCCCTGCTGCCTCGCCGCTACCAACTGCGCCAGCAGCAAGTCCTCAACCTCAACTGGGTCCAGGCCAAACACCAGGTCTCAGCCAACAGCCAGTTCTTGTACCCAATCCCCAAATCACGATTGATGGTAAACCAGCACCAGCAGCTGGAACAGCTCAACCAGTCAGTACAGCTCCCCCTTTCTTGCCCCGAGCAGTTGCGCCACCAGTAGGAGATGTTGCTATCTCTAATATAGACGCATCGCCTAGCGTCATTGATTTGGGTACGGTCGAGCGTGTCCCTCGCCTCGTACTGCGAGACGCTCCAGTGCGAGAAGTTCTGGCTCTCCTTGCTCGTGCTGCCAGCCTCAACCTGGTGTTTACGGAAGCTGGTGCCCAGACTAGGGTAGGGCAGCCAGCCGCTGCTACTAGTAACACCGTTGAAGGCCCCACAATTTCTCTAGATGTGGAAAACGAGTCGGTCCAAGACACATTCAACAATGTGCTACGACTGAGTGGTCTGGAGGCCAATCGGAGTGGAAGGACAATCTTTGTTGGCACTAAGTTGCCGAATGAGGTCCGCGATACGGTAGTGCGTAGTCTGCGACTCAACCAGGTGACGGTGGGCGTGGCGCTCAACTTATTAGTTGGCTTGGGTGCAGAGAGCGCCGTGAGCCGCGATCGCCAGATCACAACCGTGAGTGCTGTCCCAGTGGGAGGGGGTGCCCCTCCAGCCACAACCACCCAGACCACAACTGAAACGAGACTTGAAACTCAGCGCGTGTCGTTTCAAGATTCCCGGCAGCTACTGGTAGGTTTAGAGGCATTAGGAGACGAGCGCACCAACTCAGTGACCTTGATTGGTACAGCGAAGCAAGTCGATGTGGCTACAGCGCAACTCGTTCGGCTGGATGGCCGTCGTCGCCAAGTGGCAGTAAACGTCAAAGTTGTTGATGTTAACCTATCGGCATCCGATTTGTTTAACAGCAGCTTCTCGTTTGGCATTGGCAATAATTTCTTTACCAATTCCAATGGAACCGGAGTGGTCAACGTTGGTGGCTCTAGACCGCCCACAGCGACTGAAGCGGCTAACGCGACAACGAGTCCGCCAGTCGTCCAGAATCAGTACAACGGTACACCTTTCATTAATCCAAACCAGCCGATTCAAATCCAGGGAGCGTCCCCAGGCACAACAGTCATTAACAATTCAACTGCGCAAAGGGTCCTCACTGTTAATGGAGTCACTCAGACTTTTTCGCCCGGCGTCACTTTCATCCCAGCAACTGGAGCTCAACAAACTACAACTTTTCAACCAATTTCGCCAGCTTCAAACAATCCGCTGCAACCGGGCTTCACGAACATTACTCAACCGACCCAAAACACGGTTACGATCGACCAAAGCGGCAACATCACCTCATCCCAAGGTACTGCTGGCACCACCACAACAGCTCTCCCGTCTCTATTCCAGTTTCCCAGCCGCTTTCTCGCAACGTTGCAAGCTAGTGTCACCACTGGCAATGCGAAGATCCTGACCGATCCCACTTTAATTGTGCAAGAAGGTCAGGTTGCCAATGTCAACCTGACTCAGCAAGTCGTAGGAAATATCGCGACTCAAACCAACTTTACTGCCGGTGCTGCCATTCAGACAGTAAACGTTACCAAAGAACAGGTGGGTTTAACCCTAAGTATCCGCATTGAGCGGATTGACGATAACGGGTTCGTCTCTTTGTCTGTAGCTCCAGTGGTGCGTGCCCCCCAAGCTTCACAAACGATCAATTTAGGGCAAGGCAATACGCAAACAATTGTTCTGATCAACGAGCGATCGCTTAACTCTGGGCTGATCCGCCTGCGAGATAGTCAAACTCTAGTTCTGTCAGGCATCATTCAAGACCAAGACCAAACTTCAGTAACCAAAATCCCGATTTTGGGCGACATCCCTATATTGGGAGCGCTATTTAGAAGCACCAACCGAACTAACCAGCGCCAGGAGGTGATTGTGTTGCTAACGCCTCAGATCCTCGATGACTCGGATCGTTCTACGTTTGGCTATAACTACACTCCTAGTCCAGAAGTGCGTCAAATTCTTGAGCGTCGAGGTTTAACGATTCCCCAGAAATAAGATGGGGGAGATGGGGACTGAGTTTTGAGTTCTGAGTTTTGAGTTTTGAGTTAAAGAAGTTAAAAACTTTTAAGTTAATCCTAGTTTTTACTTCCTCAATTCAACACTCATGATTCAAAACTCAAAACTCTATCTCCTATGCCCTATGCCCCGTGTCCGTCTATTTCTACGTGAAATTCAAAAGAAGGTTGTAGTCATTTGGGGGCTAAAGGAGGGAAAAACACTGAGATTTGCCCTAAAAATCCTGAAATCTATATATCTTAAAGGTTTCGTGGATCCAGATTAGGCAACCACACCTTAGAATGAGT